>DHMA01000113.1:5986-15121 GCA_002405555.1 Opitutia bacterium UBA4654 | reverse complement strand
CCGTGCGCCCCGAAGCCCTTGACCGCCACGTTTTGCACCGAGCAGTTGCGCAGGTTGCGAATGCCGAAATTGTAGGGCAGAAGCGCGATTTTTTTTGCGAGCTTCGACGGGTGGACGGGGCTTTTGAAAAACAGGTGCGTGAACTTGTTGTCTTTGGGGTCGGCTTCGCTTTTTTCGGCGTCGGATACCCAGAAGTCGCCGGTATCGCGCATGTTTTTGTAGTGGCGCGTCAGGCAGCCGTAGAGGCGGTCGTTTTCGATGTCGTAGACCGCGCCGATGTTGTTTTGTTCGCCGTCCGCCCTGAAGCCCGAAAATGCCGAGTGTTTTGTGAGCGCAAGCCGCCAGACACCGTCGGGGAGTCTCTCCCACGCGTCCGATTTTTCGAGGATTTTCAGCCCGCAAAGGAGCGGCTTTTCGCCCTCGCCGTACGCGTCGATTTTCGAGTTCTTGAAGCCGCTGAGCGATTCGAAGAAAACGTCGCCGCGTTTCAGAAACAGGTTTACGCCGTCTTTGGGGGCTGCGGCGATTGTGCGAAGCGGCGCGGAAAGCGAGCCGTCGTTTTTGTCGTCGCCCGACGACGACGAAACATAGACGTCTTTTGCGTTTGCCGCCGCGGCGAAGAGCGCGAGCGCGAATATCAGTGCATGTTTGATTTTCATAATTGTTGTTGCGGTTTGCTATTTTCTGTAAAAGAAGTCGCGGCGGTATTTTTCGCGCGTTTTTCTTTTGATTGTCTCTTTTTGCGCGGAGAACGATTCGAGCACCTCCTCTTTCAGCCGCCTGTCGCCGCGCCTTACAATTTTTACCGTGTTGCCGACGCCTCCGATTTTTCTTTCGAACGCCTCGGCGTCCGCGTCCGACTCCGCCCAGATTGTGTCGTCGGGCGAGTTTCTGTTGAAGTAGAGGTACTGCCCCTTGTAGACGTAGAACGTGTTGTTTTGCAGCAGCGCGGGGTGTTTCTGGACGCTGTAAACGGGCGCGCCCCAGAATATATTGTCCTTTACGACAAGCCCCTCGACGGGGTTTCTTTCGTAGGAGAGCAGGTTGGCGTCGCGCGTTTCGGGCGATGAAAATTCGTTTTCGCCCATGTCGAAGCATTTGTTGTTCGAAAATTCGCAGTTTTCGTATTTCGCCGTTCCCTCCTTTACGGTCAGGAAGTGCTCGAAAGCCTGCCTGCACCTGAAAAACGAGTTGTTCGAGAACTTTATGTTTTTTGCCGACATGCCGTTTCCGCCGTGCCCCTGAATCGTCGCGCCGCAGTCGTATGTGCGCGAGATTCGGCAGTTTTCTACGAGGTTGCCGTTGCACGGGTCTTGGGCGGAAATCCAGAATTCGACGCCGTTGCCGAGCCTCACCCACTGTGAATACGAAAGCTGGACGCTTCCGCCGATGAGGTCGATGTCGAGGTTTCGGAACTTGCAGTTCCACGCCTTGCTCACGCCGTGCACGCCGAAGCCCTTGACGGCGATGTTTTGCACCGCGCAGTTGCGCAGGTTGCGGATTCCGAACGAGTAGGTTATGAAGCCGATTTTGTCGCGGGAGTCGGCGGGGTTTTTGTCGAACTTGAAATAGAGGTAGCGGAATGTCTGGTTTTTCGACGCGCGGACGTCGGAAGTCCAAATATTGTCGGACACCCAGAAGTCGCCGTCGCGCGACAGGTCTGAGAAGCTGCGCACCAAGTGCCCGTAGACTTTGTCGGTTTTTGCGAAGTAGATTGCGCCGATGTTGTTTGTTTTTCCCTCAGCCTTGAAGCCCCCGAAATCCTCCTGTTTTGAGAGGTCGAGCCGCCAGATGCCGCTGGGCAGTTTGACCCACGCGCCGTCGTTTTCGAGGATTTTCAGCCCGCAAAGAAGCGGCGCGTTGCCCTCGCCGTAGGCGTCTATCTCCGAGTCGGAAAAATCCTGCAAGGTTTCGAAGAAGACGTCGCCGCGTTTCAGGAAAAGTTTGACGCCCTTTTTGGGGGCGGCGGCTATTGTGCGAAGCGGCGCGGAAAGCGAGCCGTCGTTTTTGTCGTCGCCCGACGACGACGAAACGTAAACGTCTTTGCCGAACGCCGCGCAGAATGCCGCGAGCGTCGACACGCCCGCGATGATGAATTTTTTGAATGCCATATGCCGTAAAAAAAAATGTCAGCCGCGCCGATTTTGCGAACGGCGGACACTTCCTTTGCCGCAAACTGCGCAAAAAAAAGTCCGGCCGCGATACAACGCGAATACCGGACAATTTTTACACGCGCGGTTTTGCCGCGTCAAGCCGATAAACTCAGAGCACAAAGGGGTCTGCGCCGAGCGTTCCCGCCAGCGATTTCAGGTAGCCCATGCTCTTTACCGTCTTGATTCGCGCCTTGACCGACTCTATTTCCGTCGCCGTTTGCGGCGTCTTTTCCTCGGCGGGCAACGATTGCAGGTTTGCCAGCACCGTTTGCAGGTGGTTGACCTCAATCTGCTGTCTTGTGATGAGCCTTTCGGCGTACCACTCCGAGTTTATGACGCTTTCGAACGTGAACATTTTGCGGATAGACTCGTCTTCGAGCGTCTTGCCCTCGTAGTTGCCGTCTTTCATGATGTGCAGCAGGGCTTTGAGGGGCGGGCATGCGCCTTCAATCGAGCCGTCGTTGAAGTACATTTCGGCGGCGCGTTTGTGCGCCCCCGCCATGTTGTCCATGCCGTCCACGAACGTTTCCATGTCTTGGAGTTCGGGGCGGAGCATGTCGGGGGTGAATATCGACGCGGGGGTCGAGAATATTCTGCCGAAGAAGCGTTTTACGAATTCGTCGGTGATTCGCCAGCCGAGGCGCGAGGCGAGCACTTTTTTGCCCTTGTATTCGAAGTCTTTGCAGCGTTCGAGCATGCCGCCCTCGATGAGCTTTTCGGGGCGGAGTTCGTCGGGCTTCATGCGCGACCAGATTTCGGGCACGAGCAGGCTGATGTCGTGGTCGATTCTGTATTTCGGGCCGAGGTATCCCGTGCTGCTGAGCCAGCCGTCGTATTCGGTCAGCGCGAACGAGACGAGCGCGTTGTTTAGGTCGGTAATGGGGCAGAGCGCGTTGAACGGCGCTTTCGTCATTGCGCCCTCCAAGCCCGCTCCGACCGTGGACGGCGACTTGCCCGTCATCGACGCGATGTACTCCATGAAGAGTTCGGGAAGTTCCAGATAGTGCAGGGGGCCGTGCACCGCAAGCGACCTTATGCCGTCGCCCGCGGGGTTGTTGCGCCTGCCCGAAATCACCGCGCAAACGGGGTGCGGCACGGCTTTGTCGAGCGGAATGTGCCGCGCGAGTCTCATGCCGACGTTCGCCACATAGTATTTGCGCTTGTTTACGATGTCGTCCCTGTTTTGCAGATAGCGGACGTTTTTGCTGGGCACGCCCTTTACGAGGCGCGGATTCGCCGAGCACACAACGTAGTCGGGCTTCGGCTCTTTGAGGAAGTGTTCGAGGTTCTCGCGCATGGGCGCGGTGAATTTGTCGAAGCGCAGCACGTCTTCGGCCATTTCCTGAACCTGCGGCCTGTCGAGCGGCTCGTAGTTCGAGAAGAACACGCCCTTTTTCGACATGTCCGATTCCGCGCGTTTGTCGTAGCCGCGCACCACCGCTTCGTCGGGACGCTGGAAGAGCCTGTATTCGCAGTTTTCCGTGAATTTTACCGACGCTTTCGGCTTCTTCGACATGTAGTCGGGCAGGTAGTCTACACTGCTTCTTGCCACGACCACCGAGCTTGTGATGTCGTCCTCCATTTGCAGCTTGACCGACGGCGCGAAGTCTTTGCGCTGGCTGAACGTGCGCCACGAGCCGTCCTCCGTAAAGCCGATTCTAAGGTAGGAGGTCAGCACGTTTGCGTTCTTGTATTTTAGCGTGTTGCCGCTTGTGCCGTTGATTGTGTCTACCGTGAATTTGTCCTGCCATTTGCCCTCCCATTCGGGGCGGTAGTGGCGTTTTACCGTCAGCACGATTTCCCTGATGTAGAACGGGATTGATTCGACCCACTTGTTGTATTCGTCGGTGAAGTCGTCCGATGGCGTGAGCAGTTTTACGACCGAGCCCATCGTGCGGCGCGAGTCCAGAATTTTGCGGCTGTTTTCGCCCTTGTTTTGCGAGGGGTCTTTGTTGCGGCTGCCGTAGTTTTTGTTGATGATTTCGGCGACGAATTCGATGTCGCTTTTGAAGTCGGCAATCATCGAGGGCCCGTGGATAATGGCGTCGGAGATGTCTTTCGAGATTTCGCTCTTGCCGCCGCCCGAAACCGTCGCGGGCTTGTGGCAGTACATTCCCTCCTCGACCGTGCCGACAAGACGCCAGCGGCGGCTTTCGTGGGGGCGCGACATTTCTACCTTGTAGCCCGCGGGGCTGATGTAGGTGATGTGCGGAAGCAGCTTTATGCTCTTCTGCTCGCCGTTTTTCTCCCATGTAACGGTTTGGGTTTTTAGCGAAAAATACGAGTCCTGGTCAACGTATATTACGTCGGGATATTTTTTGTCCCTCGCCCAGCCGTCGTCGAAAACTTCGATTCTGTCGCCGAGAAGCTCGACGAGTTCCGAGAACTTGCTGCGCGTGTTCGGCGCGTACGATTTCAGCCAGAAGTCTTCGCCGAGGTCGCGGCTTGCGAACGCCGTCGCGCCGCCGCTGTGCTCTTCCTCGCACTGTCCGTACATGTTCGCCGCAAAGCTGATTTGCGTTTTGATTTCCTTTTTGGAGTAGCCGAAATAGTTGTCGGCAAGAAGCGTAACGATTACGCCGCTCGAATCGCGGGCGGTGAGCTTGAAGGGCTTGCCGTCGTTGTAGAGTTCGGATTCGTCCTTCCAGCACATGCCGTCGCGTTTTTGGCGGTCGGTTGCGTCTTCGAATTTGGGCAGCCCCAGCTCTTTCTTTGTGAGTTTTGTGAGGTAGGGGGCGAGCACTATGCAGCCCGTGTTTCCCGTCCAAGAGTCGTACTGGGTGTACGAGTCGTTCTTTTCAAGGTAGGGATTTCCGCCGTTGCCGAAAATGCTTTCCACAAAGTCGAGGTTCGACACAAGCCCGCCGGGCGCGAAGAAGCGTATTTCCATTGTCTTCGCTTTCGAAACGTTCGGGATTTCGGGGCAGACAATCGGGCGCAGAAAGAGCGATACCCATGTGCGCGCCTTGTTTTTCTGCGTCGAGGTAATGGGCAGTTCGAGAATGTCGTCGGAGGCTTCGAACGCCTTTTTCCACATGTTTTTGAAGACGATTTTCGGCACAGCCTTTTTGTCGTCGGGAATCGGAAGCCCGCCCTCCGCGACGTGAAAGACGCCCGATGTCGTGCGCCTGTCGTTTTGCGGGTTGTTGAGAATGCCCTGGCGCACCCTGAACGACTGCACGACGGAGTTTTGGTACATGTCGGAGTCGGGCGGCATGGAGAGCGTGCGCGCCGTGCCGAAATGGTCGAGCACAAAAGTTTTGTGCGGCAGGCTGGGCACGGGTTCGCGCTCGTCCATCACGTCTTCGAGGTAGGACTCTATGAACTCCATAATCCGCAGGTCGGACGGGCAGTAGATTTTAGACGAGAGTTTTGCGAACTCCCTGTAATTTTCGAGCAGCGGTTTTGCGAGTTCGAGAACCGGATAGTTCGATTCGTCGCCGAAAACGGGCTCGCCCGCAGCCGACAACCTCATGTTTACGTATTCGAAAAGCGCGTCGCCTCCGACTTCGTTTTCGCCGGAGTCGGGATTGATTCCGAGAGTTGCTCTATAATCCATAAAAACTAAAAAAATCAAGGCGCATGTTATAGGCAAAGCACGCCACTTCAAGCGAATTTTTGCGCCTTGCGGCAATAATTTTCCGTCCGAATTTCCTCCGAAATTTTCGCGGTTTTTTGCCGCAATTTGCGCAAACGCCATCGTATATTATCGGACGAAAAAAAATCCCGAAAACGCAATGTTTTCGGGATTCCGCTTCTCGGATTTTTCGGGAAGTCTACGCGACGTCGATTTCGCGGTATGCCCGCAAAACCTTTTCGTCGCCCGCTTCCGACTTGTCGCTTTGCAGGTGTTCCGCGCCGTAGATGCCGCGGTAGCCCTTGTCGTGGATATGTTTAATCAGGACTTTGTAGTTGATTTCGCCCGAAAGCGGTTCGGTGCGGTTGGGAACGTCGCCGAGGTGGTAGTATGCGATTTCGTCCCACGCGGCGTCGATGTTGCGGATAAGGCTGCCCTCCGTGTTCTGCTGGTGGAAAACGTCGAAGAGGATTTTGCACGACGGGCTGTTTACCGCCTTGCAAATCATGTACGCGTCGGATGTTTTTTGCAGCCAAAGCCCTGGGTGCGCCGTGAACGAAAGCGGTTCGAGCACCATTATAAGCCCCGACTTTTCGCAGATTTCCGCGGCGTATTTGAGCTGTTCGACTACGTTCGCCATCTGGTAGGACTGTTCCAGCGAAAGGTCGGTATTGCCGATTACGACCGTCGTCCACTTTGCGTTGATTTCCTTGCCGATTTCGACGGTTTTCTTTGCCTCCGCCTTGATTCTTTCAATCGCCGCCTTTTTGTCGGGACGCGCCCCGCGCTTGTCGCTTTTGCAGGCGGTCAGCCACTTTCCGCCGCCTATCGACGACGTGAATACGCCGAAGTCCATGCCCAATTTTGCGATGCGGTCGGCAAGGGCCTTGCGTTTTTCGGGGGCGTATTTCATCATGTCGTTGTCTTCCATTGCGCGGAAGCCCTGGTCGTACCAGAAGTTGATTTTATCGACGTCGGAAAGCCCCTTAGTGAGGTGGGGGCAGAGGTTTGTCCACTTGTAGATGTTTGCGGCGAATTTGCATTTGAAGGGCTTTGCGCCTTTTGCGCCGCCAGCGGCTTTCGCCGACGCGCCGATAACCGACGCGCCCAATATCGCGCCGAGCGTCTGTTTCGAGAATGTTCTTCTGGTCATTGTGTTTATGTAGGTTTGTGTTGCGCGGAGTTCGAGGAATCCGCGGAGTGAAAGTTCGGAGACTATTTTTTGGAATTTTTAAAGTCAATATAAATTCCGCCGCCGAGTATTACCGACGGGTCGGAGTCGTGAATGGCGAGCACCTGTCCGCCCGCGATTGCCCGCTGGGGCTTCTCGAACTCCACCCTTGCGCGGTTGTCGGGAAGCGGCGTGAAGAGCACTTTCACGAGGTCGTCGCGGTATCTCACGCGGGCGTAGATTTCGCGCGGCTCCAAAATCGGCTTGTTAATCCAGTTGATTTCGTCGATTTCCGCCGACGCGCGCCAGAGGTCGGGGGCGTCGGGGGCGTCGAAGGCGACGACAAGCTCGTTCGTCTCGAAATTCTTTGCCACCACGACATACCTCTTGCCCTCGGCGTTCGACGGCACGCCGATACCCTTGCGCTGCCCGATTGTGTAGTTGAACAGCCCCGTGTGGCGTCCGAGCACCTTGCCCGACGGGTTCACGATGTCGCCGTCGCTTTCGGGAATGTAGTGTTTGAGGAAGTCCTGAATTTTGATTTTTCCGAGGAAGCAGATTCCCTGACTGTCCTTTTTCTCGGCGTTCGGCAGCCCGTTCATGCGGGCGATGTCGCGCACTTCGCTTTTTAGCAGCGAGCCTATCGGGAACATTGCGTGTTGCAGCTGCCGCTGGGTAATCATGCAGAGAAAGTACGACTGGTCTTTGCTTGGGTCGGCGGCTTGCACGAGGTCGCGCGAGCCGTCGGGGTTCTCGCGCAGCGAGCAGTAGTGCCCCGTGGCGACGCACCCGAAGCCGCGCTTTTCGGCGTAGTCGAGAAACTTTCCGAACTTCATTCTGCGGTTGCACATCACGTCGGGGTTGGGCGTCAGCCCGCGCCTGTACCCGTCTACGAGGTATTCGACGATTTCCCTGTGGTACTCCTCTATGAAATCGACCACTTCGAACTCCACGCCCAAGTGCTCCGCGACCGCGCGGCAGTCGAGAATGTCCTGATGCCACGGGCAGTCTCCGAAGACGTCGATTCCCTCTTCGTTCACCCACGTTTTCATGTAGGCGGCGGAAACGTCCTCCCCCTGCTGGCGGAGCATTGTGAGGGCGACGGAGCTGTCCACGCCGCCCGAAAGGGCTGTCATTATCTTGCTCATTTCGAATTTTTGTACCACGACGCCGTTATGGCGTAGCGTTTGATTTTGTAGTTTATCACGCGTTCGGTGAGGTTGAGTTTGCGGGCGGCGGCGGCGGCGTTGCCCCTGTTGGCTTTGAGAGCCTCGGTTATAAGCTCGCGCTCGAACGACGCCACCATCGAGTTGAAGTCAACGTCCTCCCCGTAGGGAGCGGGTTTGTCCATGTAGCCCGCGCGGACGGCGGGGGTGAGGTTGTAGCCCGAAATCGCGGAGTCGTTCGACGACATCACCGCGCGCTCGATGCAGTTTTCAAGCTCGCGCACGTTTCCGGGCCAAGTGTAGACCGTCATCATGTTGATTGCGGGCGTCGAAATGCGCTTGATGTTTTTGCCGTAGATTTTGTTGTACTTTTCCAGAAAGTGCTCGGCAAGGAGCACGATGTCGCTTTTCCTGTCGCGCAGGGCGGGGAGGTGGACGGTGTTTTTTGAAAGCGCAAGGTAGAGCTTTTTGTCGAAGCCGTTTTGCTCGACCGATTTTTCGAGGTCGGCGCACGAGGCGCAGATAAGGCGGGCTTTTCCCGCGACGTCGGTCGAGCCGTTGATTCTCCTGAACCTGCCCGTTGAAATGTATTCCGCAAGGAGCTTCTGGGCGGCGGGCGAAATTTCCGCGATTTCGTCGAGAAACACCGTTCCGCCCTTTTCGAGAAGCCCCTCCTTGCCGAAGTGCGCGTTTGCGAAGGCGTCCTTTTCGAAGCCGAAGATTTCGCCCACAAGCGCGTAGTCGGGCAATGCCGCGCAGTTTACCACCGAAAACGGCTCCCCGCCGATTGCCCTTGCCACAAGCTCCTTGCCCGTGCCCGATTTCCCGCGTATAAGAACGGGCTTGTGCTGGCGCGAGAACCGCGCAATCGCTTCGTACACAATCTGCATCGCCCCGCAGTTGCCCAAGATGTTCGGCGGGCGCATGAGGGTGGTGCTGAGTTCGAGTTTCAGCCGCCTGTTTTCGTCGAGAAGCTTGTTGCGCTCCTCGTGTTTGAGGTAGATGAGAGCGACGGCGTCGGCGAGAATGTTGGCGACGGTTTCGAGCAGTTCGAGGTCGCGGTCGAGG
>DHMA01000113.1:0-5937 GCA_002405555.1 Opitutia bacterium UBA4654 | reverse complement strand
GAGGTCGGCTTTTTTGGGCGGTTTGCGGTCAATGCTGAGAGTGCCGATGACCTGCTCTATGTAGATGATGGGCACGCAGACGAAAGCGATTCCTTCGAGCGATTCGCCGCGGGTTTTCGTGCGGTCAAGAAATTCGGGGCTTTTTGAGATGTCCCTGATTACCACGGATTTCCCCTCCGCCGCAACGCGCCCCGTGACGCCTTCGCCCATTTTGTAGACGCCGCGCTTTATGGATTCGTCGTCCATGCCGTGCGACGCCTCTATAAAAAGATAGTCGCCGTCGCGCAGGGTGATTGTGCCGCGAAGAAGCCCCATTTCGCGGTCGAGAATTTCGAGGGTTTCGGCGATAAGCTCCGAGACGTTTTTCCTGCGCACGACCGCTCGGCTTATTTTGTGCAGCACCGACATTTCGAGGTCGTCGTAGCGAATCTCGTTTTCGATGTCCTGTGCCGTCTTTTTTGCCATATTCGCCCATTTATTTCACGGAATCGGCGGCGTTTCAACAATAAATTCGGGCGGGCGGAAGCAAAAAAAACTTGTATCTACGGCAAGGCGGAATAGTCTTGGGGAAAATGAGTGAAGCTTACCAAGTCATAGCGCGCAGATACCGCCCGAAACAGTTTTCGGAACTCGTCGGGCAGGAGCATATCGTAAAGACCCTCACCAACGCGATAGAGTCGGGGAGGATTGGGCACGCATACCTTTTCGTCGGGCCGAGGGGCACGGGCAAAACGACGGTCGCCAGACTTTTCGCAAAAGCCCTCAACGCAAAGGGCGGCCCGAATATCCACCCAGACGACAACGACGAAATCTCCCGCGCTATCATGGACGGCTCGTGCATGGACGTCGTGGAAATCGACGGCGCGTCGAACCGCTCGATTGACGAAATTCGCAACCTCCGCGAAGAGTGCCGCTACGCGCCCGCGCAGTGCACCTATAAAATCTACATTATCGACGAAGTTCACTCTCTGACCCCCGACGCGTTCAACGCGCTGCTGAAAACGCTCGAAGAGCCGCCGGCGCACGTCAAATTCATTTTCGCGACGACCGAAGCCCACAAGGTTTTGGGCACAATAACGTCGCGCTGCCAACGCTTCGAATTCCGCCCGATTCCCGAAAACCTCATCGCAAACCACCTTGCGGAAATCGCGAAGAAAGAGGAAATTTCGGCGACGCCCGAAGCGTTGACGGCAATAGCGCGGCTCGCAAACGGCGGCATGCGCGACGCCCAGAGCATTCTCGACCAGATGATTTCGTTCTGCGGGCGAACGCTCGACGTCTCCGATGTAATCGGCGTCTACGGATTGGCGTCGGACGCGCAGATTTCGGGGCTTGTCGAAAACATGGCAAAGGGCGACTACTCCGCGGTCGTGAAGTCTGTCGACGAGCTTGTCAACGGAGGCTGCGACCTCTACCGCGCATTGTGCGACATGCAAAACTATGTCCGCAATTCGATGATGGAGTCTTTCTCTACGGGCTACAAGGAGTTCGGCGGCAAACGCCTTTCGAGCGAGCAGATGATGCGCATGCTCGACGTGCTTCAAAACGCCGAAAAGGGGCTGAAAAACGGGCTTTCCGAAAAGGCGAACTTCGAGGTCGCGCTTCTGAAAGCCGTCGAACAGAGCAGGGCGCGGGCGATAAACACGCTCATCAAGGAACTTGAAAAACTTTCGAACGCACCCGTCGAAGTTCAAAAAAAAAATAGCCCTTCTGCTTAGGGAGGTTTTGAAGGAGTCGCGCGACTTCGCCCGCGCATACGCGGCGGCGGTCGAACGCGCTCCGAGGGTCAAGAAATTCGCGCCGCCGGCGGAGGAGCGCAAGGCGGTTGTGTACCAGTCGAACACGGCGGAGTTCGAGGCGGCGTTGGGCAAAATCTCGAAAGGGCTTCTTGCGGTGCTCGATTCGCAGTTCGGAAGCAAGCCGCAGTCGCTTGTGGTGGGCGGCATAAAAGAGGAGCGTTCGGCGGAAAAGTCCGACGACGCCGCAATCGAGGACGAATCCGTTTTGCGGATTTTCGAAGAGGAGGATTCTGAATAATGGAACACGCTTTTATTTTGTTTTTCGCCGCGCTTGCCGCAATCGGGGTTGCCTTCGGCGTTTTGAGGTGGCTGTCTGTCTCCCGCAACGCTAAGCGGCTTGCCGAAAACTCGGAACGCGCGGCGGAAATGCTTGCGCGGCTCGCCTCCGAAACCGCCCGCGCCGACGCCGCGCTTGCAGAAAATTCCGAATTGAAGTCGGAACGCGCCGCGCTCATAGAATCGAAAATCGCGGCGGAAAAAAAGCTCTCCGCCGCCGAGGAACGCGCCGCCGCGCTCGCCGAACGCCTCGCAAACCGCGCCGAGGAGGAACGCGCCATGCGCGAGAAATTCGCGGCGGATTTCGAAAACCTTTCGAACAGAATCTTCGAAACCGCCCGCGGCAAGATGTCGGCGGCGAACGCCGAGCAGGTCGGCATGGTTCTCGCGCCGCTAAAAAGCAGCCTCGGCGAATTCCGCGAGCGCGTCGAAAAACTCAACGAAACGAGCGCGCGCAACAACGCGTCGATGGGGGCGCAGATAGAGTCGCTGCTGAAAATGAACACGCAGCTCGGCGACGACGCCCGCAATCTGACCGCGGCGTTGCGCTCCAACAACAAAGTTGCGGGAAACTGGGGCGAGGCTGTTTTGGCTCGAATCTTCGAGTCTTGCGGCTTCATTGAGGGCATACATTTCCGCTCGCAAAAAAGCTACGCCGACACTCAGGGCGAACAAAAACGCCTTATGCCCGACTATGTTGTGTACCTGCCCGACTCGCGCTCCGTCGTTGTGGACTCAAAACTTTCGCTTCCCGATTTCGTAGACTATTGCTCCGCGACCGACGCCTCCGCAAAACGCGCGGCGTTGACGAAATTCAAAAAATCCGTGCGCGAGCACCTCAACGAATTCGCTAAAAAATACAACGATTTGCCCGATATTACCTGCGGATTCAAGGTTATGTTCGTGCCCGTCGAGGGCGCGTACAGCCTCATCGTCGAGGAGGACAAAACGCTTATCGCCGACGCCTACGCCGCAAACGTGCTCGTCGCCGGCCCCTCGGAAATCATGACCGTTTTGAAGTTCGCCGAAATCGCCTACCGCAACGAGGCGTTCGCGAAAAACCTCCGCGAAATCTGCAATGTGGGACGCCTTTTGCACGAGCGCGTCGAGCTTTTTTCGAAACGCTTCGAACAGCTCGGAAACAAGATAGCGACGCTTCAAAAGGACTACGACGACACCCGCAAAACGCTGTCGCAGGGCGGGCGGAGCGTGCTCGACACCGCAAAAAGATTTATAGAAAAATCCAAAAACGCAAACATCGACTTTGAAGAAAGCGAGCCAGAAAATGAGCGATGAACAAAAACGCCCCGAATGGGTTCCCGAAAACGCCGACAAGCGGTTCTTCACAACTTCCGTAATGTCGGGAGTTCCGTCGCCGTCCGACGTTTCCTACGCGCCGCGCCCGAAGCGCAAAAAGCTTACTCTCGAAGACTACAAGGCGGGCGTGCTCGCCGCCGACAAAACCGTTCTGGCGCGGGCAATCACGCTTGTGGAAAGCAATTCCGACGCGCACTTCGACGCCGCGCAGGAGCTTATCGCAAGCCTGCTTCCGCATTCGGGCAGGGCGTTCAGAATCGGGATTACGGGCGTCCCCGGAGCGGGGAAATCGTCGTTCATAGAGACATTCGGCTCGATGCTCTGCAACGAGTTCGGCAAGAAAGTTGCGGTGCTCGCGGTAGACCCGTCAAGCTCGATAACCGGCGGCAGCATTTTGGGCGACAAAACCCGCATGGAAAACCTTTCGCGCAACGAAAACGCGTTCATTCGACCGTCGCCGTCAGGCGGAGTGCTCGGAGGGGTCGCCCGCAAAAGCCGCGAAACCATGATTCTTTGCGAGGCGGCGGGCTACGACGTAATCCTCGTCGAAACCGTGGGCGTAGGGCAGAGCGAGGTCACCGTGCGCTCCATGACGGACTTCTTTTTGCTCGTCCAGCTCGCCGCGCAGGGCGACGAATTGCAGGGAATAAAAAAGGGCGTGATTGAGCTTGCCGACGGCATTCTCGTCAACAAGTGCGACGGCAACATGGTGGAACGCTCCAACCTCAAACGCGCCGAGCTTGCGGGGGTGCTCAACTTCCTCAACTCGCCTACGCCCGACTGGAAGCCGTTTTGCGACGTCTGCTCCGCGCTCACGGGCATGGGCATTCGCTCCGCGTGGGAGAAATTGGAGGAGTTCCGCAGGAAAACCACCGCCGACGGATACCTCGAAAAACGGCGCGGAGAGCAGGAAACGGAGTGGTTCAAGTCGCTGCTCGAACGCGAAATTTTGCGCAGATTCTACCGCCGCGACGGCATGGAGAAGACAATCGCCCGCTACTCGAAACTCGTTTCCGACGCCGAAATCACCGCCGCCGCCGCCGTCAAAAAACTGATGTCCGACAATGGATAGCGGCGAACCGCAGATTTCCCCCGACCTCAAAAACACCGTGGCGGAGTTCCGCGCCTTTCTCAAAATGGAGCTTGGACGGAGCGCAAACACTGTGGCTTCGTACACGTCCGACGTCGCGCAGTTCGCGGCGTTTCTGCACGCGCGTAAAATAGAGTCGTTCGCGGACGTCGACGCCGACTCGCTTGTCGAATGGATTTCGGGAATTGCCCGCAACACAAAGGCTTCCACGCAGTCGCGGAAACTCAGCGCAATGAAGTCGCTCGCGGGCTTCCTCGTAGACGAAAGGGTTTGGTCTAAAAACTACTGCGACCTCGTCGCGCGCCCGAAACTCAGGCGCAATATCCCCGAAATACTCTCCGCCGAGGAAGTCGCCCGACTTCTGGAAACCCCGCCTACCGACACCCCAGAGGGGTTGCGCGACCGCGCCATGCTCGAACTGATGTACAGCAGCGGGCTGCGCGTCTCCGAACTCTGCGGAATCCGCGAAAGCGACATCGACGTCGCCGAGCACATTTTGCGCGTCGTCGGCAAAGGTTCGAAGACGCGCCTCGTGCCCGTCGGGGCGTACGCGCTTGCTGCAATTTCGGCGTACAAGGCGGCGCGGCGCGACATCTTGGGGGGCGCGGAAGTTCCCGAACTTTTCGTAACGCGGCGCGGCGGAAAAATCTCCCGCAAGACGTTCTGGTATAATATAAAAAGATACGCAATAGCCGCGGGAATCGAAAAAAACGTAAAGCCGCACATTTTGCGCCATTCGTTCGCGACCCACCTTCTGCAAAACGGCGCAAACTTGATGTCGATACGCGAAATGCTCGGGCACAGCGACCTTTCCACAACGCAAATCTACACAAACCTCCTCAACGACGAAATCTACTCCCAGCACGCAAAAAAGCACCCGCGCTCGAAGATGGACGTTCCCGATTCGCTATGATTGCGCCGCGCACGCAAAATGTTTGCGCCAGATTGCGGCTATCCCGTAATGAGGATTTTTATCCCGATTAAAACAAGCACTATTCCGCCCGCCACCGCGAATTTTCCGTCGTGCGAGCTTCCTATCCGCTTGCCGAACTTTATTCCGCACATCGAGAACGCGAACGTCGTAAGCCCTATGAAAACCGACGGGTACAGAATGGGGTATTTCGCACACGAAAACGACACCCCGATTGCGAGCGCGTCGAGGCTCGTTGCAACCGCAAGCAGGAACAGAACGCGGTAGTCGAGCTTCGGGTAGGCGAAGCATTCGTCGATTTCCTCCTTGTTCGAGAACCCGTCGAACACCATTTTCCCGCCGACAAGCGCGAGCATCAAAAATGCAATCCAGTGGTCGAACGCCGCAATGTATTCGTAGGCAAATTCGCTAAGATTCCAGCCAGCAAGCGGCATTATCGTCTGAAACAGCCCGAACGCCCCCGCAACTATCGCCGCGTTTTTGTTGGCGATTTTCGGCGCGCTTATTCCGCAGGCAATCGACAC
>DHMA01000118.1:759-8834 GCA_002405555.1 Opitutia bacterium UBA4654 | reverse complement strand
CGGAAGATGTTGCCGCCGCCCACCACAAGGCAGATTTGGACGCCCATATTGTAGACCTCTTTGAGTTCGAGGGCGAGGTTTTTGAGGATTTTCGGGTCGAGCGCGTCGCCGTTTTCGGTGTCTTTCAACGCTTCGCCGCTGAGTTTCAGTACGATTCTTTTATATTTTGGATTCATTCTCGAATTTCGAATATCTCGGAATCGCGCTATTTTTTCAACTCTTTTTTGACGCGTTCGGGCATTACGCTTGCCGAGTACGCGCTTTCGCCGAAAATTTCCTTCGCGCGGCGTCTGACCGTTTCGAGCGACACGTCCGCGTAGCCCGTGTCGATGGTCTTTGCAAGCTCGATGTTCACGGGGCGGCACTGCGAGCGGTCGAGCACGGCTTCAAGCCAGTACGAGTTTTTGCGCTTGTTCGCCTCCACCCCCTTTATCAGCGGGATTTTCGCGCGTTCGAATTCGTCCTCCGTGATTGACTCGGCGACTTTCCTCCCGCACTTTTCGAGCGTTTCGAGAAGCTCCGCGTTGAACTTGGGCACTACGAAAGTCGCCGCCGTCATGAGTCCCGCGCCGTCAATCCACGTGCTTGCGTTGTTGTAGGCGAAGGGGCTGTACACCTTGCCCTGCGCCTCGCGCACGTCCTTGCGGAGAACGTCGTCGAGCACCGCGCCGAGCACGTTGTCGGCGCGCATTTTTTCGATGTCGGTTCTGCCCGCGCTGCGCCACATTCTGACCGCGATGGAGCGCGGCTCGTCGGTCGTTTCGTAGCGCATTTCGATTTTGTCGGAGGGCGGCAGAAGTTCGAGCTTTGCGTAGGGTTCGGGGTTGTCGGCTTCGCGCGGCGGCATTGCGCCGAACGTTTCCGCAACGAGCGAAATTACGGCTTCGACCTCGACGTCGCCCACGACCGAAATTTCCATGTACGATTTTTGCAGAATCGGCGCGAACCATTTTCCGATTTCGTCCATTCCGATTTTTCCGAAATTTTCGAATTTTCCCGGAACGTCCGCCAGCCCCGATTTCACCATTCGCGCGGGCAGGAAGCGCAGCTTCGACATCGGGTCGGTGCGGTAGTCGAGGTAGTACGCCTCTCCGTATTTCAGGAGAGCCTCGCGGCCGTCTTCGCGGAAGCCCGCGTCGGCGAACATTGTCGCGGCGAGCCTGAGCGCGTCGGGGAAGTGCTTTGCCGAAGCCCTCGCTCCGAACGCGAACGCGTTCCCGTCCACCGAAATTCCGAGCGACATTTTCATCGGGAATTTCGCCGCGTTGATTTCCCCGACAGTCTGGAATTTTGTGCCGCCCGCAACGAGCGCGTAGATTGCCGCAAAATATTCGGGCTTGTCGGCGGGAATGTCGAGCAGCCCGCGCCCGAACGAGATTTTCATGGCCGCTTCGTCCTTTGCGAAGTCGGCGCGTTTTACGTTGAGCCTCGCGCCGTTTTCGAACTTCACCTGCGTGATTCCAAGCTCCCTAATTTCGCGGCGTTCGGCGACTTTTCCCGCCGCCCCGAATTTCGAAAACACAAGCGACGCCGCCGCGAACGTTTCCGCGGGGTAGGTCGATTTCGCCGCGTTTTCGAAAGCCCGTTTTACGGAGGCGTCGAGGCTTGCGGCGTCGGGTTCGGGCTTTGCGTCGGAGACGAAAACCTTGATTTTTGCGTTGTCGAAAATGTTTTTGAGAAGCGCGGAGGCGTCGTCCGCGCCGAAGCCGGCGAGGGCGTATTTTGCAATCTCCAAATCCTTTTCGGGCGACGTGGCGGTTTCGCCGTCGGAGAACGCCGAGACGATGTCGTTTGCAAGTCCGCGGCTCTTGCGCGTGGGCGCTGCCTTGATTTCGCTTTCGAGGTTTTCGAAAATCTTTTTCTTTGCGGTTTCAAGCTCCTGCCCGCCGATTTTCTCCGCGCCGAAAAGCTGGCGGAAGCCCTCTTCGAGGGCGTCGAATCCGCCGCCGACGGGGGCTTCGGTATTGACGATGAAAACGTCGCAGTATTTGTCGAACTGGAATGTTCCCGCGCCGCCCTGCGAGAATTTTGATTCGGGCCTGTCGGCGACCCTCAGAAACCGCGCCGTGAGCGTTGCCGCGAGCGCGCGCCTGCGGAAGTCCTCGACGCGCCTTTCGAGCGTGTCCTCCCGCGATTCGGGCTGTTTTGCCACGGCGACCGACGCGTACGAGCGCGGCGTGTTGGGCGTGGAGTCGTAGATTGCGTCGATGTCGAGCGGCGTTTTGCCGAAAGTGAATTTAACGTCCGACGTTTCGAGTTTGCCGAAGTCGGCGTCGCGGGCGGGCACGGCGGGGTCCGCCTTGAAGTCGGCGAAAATCCGCTTTGCGGCGGCGAAAATTTCGCGCGGGTCGATGTCGCCCACCACCACGAGCACCGTGTTTTCGGGGCGGTAGTTTGCGGCGTAGAATTTTTTGAAGTCGGGCTGTTTTACCGAATTGATTACGCTTTCAAGCCCTATCGGCATTCTTTCGGCGAAAATCGAGCCTTTGAATGTGTGGGCGATTTCCTTGACCGCCTTGCGGTAGTCCTGGGTGTCGCGCGAGTCCTTTTCGGCTATGATTACGCCGCGCTCGCTTTCGATGGATTTCGGCTCGAACATGACGGAGTCGCAGTAGTCGCGCAGAAGCGTCAGACCGTCGTCCACGAGTTTTTTCGACACTTCGGGCATGTCGATTTTGTAGACCGTTTCGGAGAACCCCGTGTGCGCGTTTGTGTCCGCGCCGAACGCCATTCCCAGCCTCTGGAAATATTCCACCATGTCGCCCGACGGAAAGTGTTTCGTGCCGTTGAACGCCATGTGCTCCACGAAGTGCGCTATTCCGCGCTCGCCTTCCGTTTCGTATGCCGAGCCGCGCTTGACGAGCAGGCGCATGGAAACCCTGTTCGGCGGTTCGGCGTTTTTGAATACCGCAACCGTCATTCCGTTGGGCAGGGTTTCGACCTCCAAGTTTTTGTCGCGTTCGAGAATCGGCTTTGCCGCCATGTTCGATAGTGTCATTGATATTGCCAGTAATAAAGTTAGTGTTTTTTTCATAAATTTTTTGCGGGCGCGGGTTTTTTAGCCGCCCAGAATATGCAATCGTCGGAAAACTCCTCCACGGAAGCGTTTTCCTGCGCGATTTCCGAGCGGCGTTTTGCCAGAATCGTCTCGAAGCCCGCGCGTTCGAGCATTTCGGCCACTTCGTCTTTTGACGGCGAATGTATGAAAATGTTCCCGTGCTCCCCCTTGTAGTAGATGTCGCCGAAGTCGTCGAGGCGCGGGTCTTGGACGCCGTGCGCCCACTGTTTTTCCTCCGACTCCCAGTAGCGGCGGTGCGCCGACACTTCGCGGTCGTGCGTGGTGAACACGAAGATTCCGCCCGACTTCAAAACCCTGAAAATTTCGCGCACGGCGTTTTTTCTGTTCTCCGCTTTCGGAATCTGCATAAGCCCGTTGAAGCCGAAAATTGCGGCGTCGAACGATTCGTCGGGCAGGGCGGTTGCCGTTGCGTCGCAGACTGCAAACGACATTTTCAGCCCGTCGCGCGCTCCGATTGCCTCGGCGATTTTCACCATGTTTTCGGAGAAGTCCGTCGAGAGCACGTTTGAGTATCCGCGCCGCGCGAGGTTTATGCCTATGCGTCCCGCGCCGCAGCCGAGTTCGAGCACGGCGGCGTCTTTCGGCACAAGGGAGCAGATTACCGCTTCCTCTGACTTCCAAAGCCCCACTTCGTCCACCGCCCGCGCGTAGTCGGCAACAACCTCCGCCCGCTCGAAGTACGATTTTACCGCGTCCGCTTCCATTTTATTTCCCCGAATGTGAGTGTGTCGCCGTCGAGCGCAATCGTTTTGCCGTCGATGTCGAACGGCCTTTCGCCGTTTTCGAAAGCGGGCAGCCCGCCGCCTCCTATCGTTTTTGGGGCGCGGTATTCGAACGCGAAGTCCGCCGCCTGCGCGTCGCAGACCGACTTAATCAGCCCAGCGCCGCCCTCTATGTAAAGCGAGGTTATGCGCTCGGCGAAAAGCCCCGCTTTTAGCTTTTCCCAAAATTCGGGCGTCCCCGCCGCCGCGTCTATTTTGAAAATCCGAATCCCCAGTTTTCCGAGCGTTTCGGCGCGTTCCTCCGACGCCTCCGCGCCGCAGACGATTCGCGTTTTGTTTGCGAATTTGTCGGAGAACAGCGCGAAGTTTTTGGGGTCGGCGAGCCGCGCGGCGTTGAGCGACGCGTCGAAGACAAGCCTTTCCGCGCAGTGGTCGCCGTCGGGAAGCCCCCGCGCCGTAAGCGACGGATTGTCCGATTCGAGCGTGCCGCGCCCCACCGCAATCGACGAAAACAGCCTGCGCCACACCATCATGTTTGCGCGGGACGCTTCGTTTGTAATTTGCGTGTGCACCCCGCGTCTTTCCGTTATTTTACCGTCCGCCGACACCGCGTATTTAAGCGCGACAAGCGGCTCGGAGCGCGTAATGGCGTGGTTGAAGATGAAATTAAGCCCGCGGCATTCGCCCTCCAAAATTCCCGACTCGCACTTTATCCCCGCCGCGCGGAGAATGGGCAGGGCGCGTCCCGCATGGACGGGGTTTGGGTCGAGAGTTCCGATTTTCACTTCGGCTATTCCCGCTTTGATTATGGCTTCGGTGCATGCGCCCGTTCGCCCGCGCGTCGAGCACGGTTCGAGCGAGACGTAGAGCGTTGCGCCGTCGGGCGGGGCTTTTGCGTTGCGCAGGCACTCTATTTCCGCGTGCGGCATGCCGTCGCGCCTGTGCCAGCCCTCGCCGATTATTTCGCCGTTTTTGACGAGCACCGCCCCCACCATCGGGTTGGGCGCGGTGTCGCCCCACGCGCGTTTCGCGAGTTCGAGGGCGCGGCGCATGTAGAACGCGTCGGATTTTGCGGAGGTCGCCATTATGCGGAAACGTAGGGATTGGAGCGTTTTTCAATCTCGACGGTCGTAGCCTCTCCGTGCCCCGGCAGGACAATCGTTTCGTCGGGGAGCGTGTAGATGCGCGTTTTTATAGCCTTTTCGAGCTTCGAAAAATCGCCGCCCCAGAGGTCGGAGCGTCCGACGCTTCCCGAAAAGAGGACGTCGCCCGCGAAGAGGTATTTGTGCTCGCCGTCGTCGGTGTAGTAGACAATGCTCCCCGGGCAGTGCCCCTCTGCTTCGAAGCATTTTATTTTAAGCCCCGCGATGTCGAGAATGTCGCCGTCTTTTACGGGGACGTCGATTTTCGCGGCGTCGAAGTCGGACTGCGCGTAGAGGTTCTTTTTCTGGAATTCGGGGCTTTCCACAAGCTCGCGCCCGATTGCGCCCGCGTAGAGCTTTGCGCCGGTGCGCTTTTGGAGCGCGCCCGCGTCCCAAAGATGATCCCAGTGCCCGTGCGTCAAAAGGATTGCCGCAAGCTTTTTGCCGTCGGCGTCGAGCCGCGCGGGGATTTCCTCGGCGGCGTCGAGCGGCGCGTCGACAAGAATCGCGAGGTCTGTGTTGTCGGGGTACAGCAGGTAGCTGTTTGTGCCCAGCTGGCCGAGTTCGTATGTGGTGATGTTCATTCTTTTTCTATCGAATTAAAATCCGTTGGATTTCAGCCAATCGGCGTACATTTCGAAAACTTTTTTGTCCTGATAGCCGTGCTTGCCGATGGGCAGCATGTGCAGCTGCGCGGGCACTTTCGCCTCTTTGAGCGCGAGGTAGTAGGCGATGGACGCGTCTGCGTAGGGGTCGAACTGCGTTTGTGTGATGAACGCAGGCGGCGTGTCCTTGTCCACAACGTTCCAGTCGGCGATTTTGTAGCGGACGTCGTAGGAGTCGCCGTCTTTCGCCCCGCCTTTGTTGAAGCGGCGGTCTTTTTCGGGCTGCGAGCAGTATGCGGGGTAAATCAGGCATGTTGCGTCGGGACGCGCGGAGAGCTTGTCGGCGGCGTCCACGGGCGCGTAGGCGTCTTTCATGTAGTTTGTGGACGCGCGCGCGCAGAGGTTTGCGCCCGCCGAGAAGCCCATGACGCCGATTTTGTCGGGGTTGACGTTCCACGACTTTGCGTTCGCGCGGACGAGCCTTATCGCCCGCTGAATGTCGGCGAGAGCCTCCGCGGGGAAGTCGGGCACTCTGTATTTGAGAACCGCCGCGGAAATTCCGCATTTGTTGAGCCATTCGGCAATCTGCGTGCCCTCGTGCGGGTATGCGAGAATTTGGTATCCGCCCCCCGGAGCTATTACGACCAACCCGTTCGGCTTGTCGGACTTCGCCAAAAAAAGTTCGAGCGTGGGAGTTTTTATGCCGTTGAACATGTTGCGCTTGTTGAGGGTGTCCGCCTGCGCGGAGCGGCCCTGCATTTGCCCGTCGCCCCAAAGCGCGACGGTTTCGGCGTCGGCGGAAAGGCATGCGAGGGCGGCGGCAAACGCCGCAAAGAGCGGTTTCAGATATGTATTTTTCATGCGGACATTGTATTTTAAGCGCGGCGTCGGCGTCAACAACTAATAACGGCGGGCGAGGGAAGGGGGCGCGGATTTTTGCGGCAAATTCGGCGAGCCGTTTCGGGGCGCGATTTTGAGGGAAACGGAGTTTGTTTAAAAATTTTTAATTTTTTTCTTGCATAGCGAACGCGAATGTACAGTATGCGTTGAATATTGATTTTTGCCTGGCTAGCTCAATCGGTAGAGCAGTTGACTCTTAATCAATTGGTTCAGGGTTCGAGTCCCTGGCCAGGTACGAAATCGAATTTTCATAGAAGGAGGTGAATGGTAATGTCAGTAGAAGTTAAATTGCGCAAGGGTGAAGCAATGGAGAAGGCTCTCCGCCGTCTCAAAAAGAAGCTCGACCGCGAAGGCGTCATTCGCGACGTCCGTCAGAAGCGCTACTACGAAAAACCCTGCGAAATCAAACGTCGCAAGAACAAAGTTGCCGCCTTCAACAATATGCTCCGCCAGCGTTACGAAAACCGCTAATCGGGCAAGCAACCTTTCTTTTAAGACTTCGGATTTTTCCGAAGTCTTTTTTTTGCGTTCGCCGCAAAGCGGCTTCCGCGCCGCCATTGAATTTAAAACCGCCGAGTTTTGCCGATTTGCGGGAAACAAACCGTTGACAAATTCGGATAAAAGGAAGAGATTATGGGCATGACAATGATAGCAACACAGACAGAAGAAGAAATCCAACGTCAAGTGCGCGTTATCAGAGATGCCGCGCGAATTATTCGCAGTAGCCAGAGTAAAACCGACGCCTTTTTGAGGGCTATCGACCCGAACCTTGATAAACGTAAGAAGGCGAAGAAAATCAAATAAATGAATTCTTCGCTCATACTTACCGGCTATCACGGTTGCGATATAACGACGGCATATGATGTTGTTCTGGGCGGGAATCTGAAACCGAGTCTAAACACATACGACTGGTTGGGCAACGGCGTTTATTTCTGGGAAGACGATATTGAAAGAGCCTACGATTGGGCAAAATACGTTTCGGCGAACCCCAAACTTTTTCACAACAAAATAAAACACCCTTGCGTTGTCGGCGCGGTAATCGAATTGAAAAACCATCTCGATTTGACTATTTCAAGCGCAAGACAGGTTGTAAGAGAAGCATATAACAACATTTCGGAAATCTATGCGGAAAAGGGTTTGGAATTGCCAAAAAATCGCAAATCGTCAAAAGGCGACGACTATTTGAAGATTCGCGAACTCGACTGCTTGGTTATAAATTCGATAAACGAGTTTAGAAAAGCCAAAAAAGAACCGCTTATTGATGTCATTCGCGCGCCGTTTTTGGAGGGTGAACCTCTATATGCAGGGGCTTCTTTTATGAACGAGACTCATATCCAAATTTGCGTAAAAGACCCGTCCGCGATAAGAGGGTATTTTATTCCGCCGCAATTCAAGAGTATGTTTAAGAACGCAAAAATTCCGAATTGGGATAAAGTTCTCGGGGAATATTAAATTTTGACATTTTGCCGTCTTGTATGGAATTGCATACGGACGACAGGATTATTTCGCGGCAGAGCAACTGGGTTTTTGACGAACACGTCGCTCCCGAATTCGACAAGCACGTCAGAAAAAGCGTGCCCAATTACGTTCACGTTCAGGATTTGGCGGAGACATTTTCCGACTGGTT
>DHMA01000118.1:0-665 GCA_002405555.1 Opitutia bacterium UBA4654 | reverse complement strand
GGCGAAACCCTGCGCAGAATAAAACGCCGCCATTCGAAAACGCTCAACCTCATCGGCTACGACAATTCGCAGGCGATGATAAATCAGGCGAAAACAAAAGGCGTAGACATCACTTTTGCCGACCTCGAAAAGCCGTTTGTTCTGCCCATTTTTTCCTACGCAGTTTCGCTTTACACATTGCAATTCCTGCGCCCAGACGCGCGGAACGCGCTGTTAAAGCGCATATTCCACAGCCTTGAAAATTGCGGCGGAATGTTCGTCGTCGAAAAAGTTCTCGGCTCTACATCGCAAATGCAGGACATTTTGCAACAGCTCTATTGGGAAATGAAAGCAAAAAACGGCTTTTCGTCAGAGCAAATCATCAACAAGGCGAAAGCCCTGCGCGGTTGTATGTATCCCAAAACCGTAGCCGACAATGAAGCGGAATTCCGCGCAATCGGCTTCAATTCGGAAATAGTCTTCAAAGAATCGCAGTTCTGTGGCTGGCTTCTTACCAAATGAGCGGAAGTTCTGCTTATGCCCCGCAACCCGCTTTCATCAATTTTAAGAGACGCTTGGACGCCTGCCGACCGCCGCGAGCCTTGGCGTTGGTGCGAAGACCACATAAAAAGCATTCCGTATTCGCCGCTTCCAGGGCCTTTCAGAAGCGAAAATTCGCCGTGGAT
>DHMA01000164.1 GCA_002405555.1 Opitutia bacterium UBA4654 | reverse complement strand
GTAAACGGCGGCGCAAATTCGGGACACACCGCCGGCGGCGTCAAACTCAACCTCCTCCCCGCGGGCGTGATTGAAAACGACGTCGAAACGCTGGCAATCGGCGCGGGCGTTGTCGCCGACCCCCGCAAATTCATCTGGGAGGGCGCGCCGCTCGAAAAACGCGGATACAAAATTTTCGACAGACTCGTAATCGACGAACGCACAATGATGTCCGACCTCGGACACAGACTTCTCGACCTCGCGTGGGAAGACTACCGCGTAAACGTCCTCAAAGACGAGCCGCGCGGCTCGACGGGCAGGGGCATCACGCCGTCCTACGCCGACGAGGTCAGCCAGTTCCAAATCTGCTACGCCGAATTTCTCGGACACAGGGAGGACTTCGCCCGCAAGCTTTCCGCAAAACTCTCACGCGCATGCGACACAATCAAATACGTCTGCAAAGTGTCGCCCGAAAAGTGGGCGCAGTTCTTCGAAAAGCTCACAAACGCGGAACTTAGGGCAAACGCCGACGCTATCAAAGACGGCGTGTTTGCGGAGTCCGACTTCGACTTCAAAAAATTCATGGGCGCAAACCCCTTCGAAATCAATATCGACGCCGTCGTTGAAGAATATTGGTCGGCGGGTCAAAAGCTCGCAAAGAATATCGGCGACGTGCGCGAAATCTGCCTGAAAGCCTTGTCCGAGGGCAGGTATATCGTAGGCGAATACGGGCAGTCGTACTGGCTCGACAAACGCCACGGCTTTGCGCCCAACGTAACGGCGTCGCACACGGGCGTTCCCGAATTTTTCGAAAGCGCGTGCATTCCGCTCCGCGCGGTCCACACGCTCGGCTGCTGCAAGGCTTACGACAGGAAAGTAGGCACCCACGTCTTCCTCACGCAAATGGACGACGCCCACCCGCTCGCCCAGAAGCTCAAAAAGCTCGAATACGGCACAAGCACCGGACGCCAGCGCATGGTCGGCTGGTTCGACGCCGTCGAAAAGGGCGACGCGCTCCGCTACGGCGGCTACGAAGACATCGTAATAAACAAGCTCGATGCGCTGTCGTACTCGGGCGATTGGAACGGCGACCTGCTTGTGTGCACTTCGTATGTGGACGACTCCACGGGCGAAGTCTACCACGGCGTTCCGCGCTGCGACGCGCTCCGCAAAAAACTGCGCCCCGTGTACGCAAAACTCGCGGGCTGGAGCGAAGACATTTCGAAAGTCCGCTCGTTTGCCGACCTTCCAGAAAACGCGAAAAAATACGTCGCGTTCTGCCTGAAAAGCGTAGTGGAAGTCGCGTCGAAGTCTGGCTTAAACAACAAGCCGAATTTGCGATATATCGGTGTCGGGCCGATGCAGTCCCAAATCATAAGGGACATACCTTCGACCGACGAACTTCTGAAACTCGTATAACACGCACACACTTGCGCCGCCGCTCCGCAAAACGCGCGGCGCGCGCGGAATCGTAAAATGGCTACGGAATATAAATGCGACATATGCGGCAAGCCCGCAACATTCCACATCACCAAAATCGTAAACGGTAAAAAGGTGAAGGTGCATTTGTGCTCCGAGTGCGCTGAAAAGGCGTCGCTCGACGCCGCAAATCTGCCGCTCGACCTTTTCCCGAAATTGAAGGAACTGGAAGAGAAAATAGTGTCGGCAAAGTCGGCAAACCCGGATTCGTGCCCGACATGCGGGGCGTCGCTTTCGGAAATCGAAAAGGGCGCAAGGTTCTCGTGTCCCGACTGCTACGTCGCGCTGGGCAACAGGCTCTTCGAGCTTTTCGCCCAAATGCACGCGGCAACCGAACACAAGGGCAAGACGCCGAAAACGCACGGTGCAAACTGCTTTGCGTCGATAGACAACTCCAAAAAACTGCGCGATTTCGAGGAAATCACGGGGGGCGAGCTGTTCGACGAAACGCTCGAAAACACTCTCGACGCGTTCCTGTCCGAAACGCAGCCCGTAAAGCTCAACGCCGAGGTTGTGGAAGATTCACACGACGTTCAGCCCGCGGAGGAGACGCCCGAACTCTTGCAGAAAATGCTCGACGAAGCCGTCGCCGAAGAGCGGTACGAAGACGCCGCCGACCTGCGCGACAAGCTCAAAAAACTGTCCGAAAAGAACAAATAATGGTCTTGAAAATCCACAGAAAAAACTCCGCAATCGTGATGACTTCGCGCATAAGGCTTGCGCGGAATTTGGCGCACACGCGCTTCTCGAACGCGGCGTCTTGCGGGGAGCTTGCCGAAGTGTTCGAAAAATGCGCCGACGCGCTCTCCAAGACGGGGAAATTCAAGGGCGGCAGACTCGTAAAGATGTCGGAAATTTCCGACTTCGGCAAAAGCATGCTTGTCGAGGAACGCCACGCAACCCGCGAACTCGCGGGCGCAACCGAAAACGCGGGCGTGTACATTTCAAAAGACGGCGCGGCGAGCGCAATGATTAACGAGGAAGACCACCTCCGCATTCAGGCAGTCGCAAAGGGGCAGAAACTCAACGCGCTGTGGCGCACGGTAAATTCGATAGACGACGCCGTCGAGGAGCGGCTCGAATACGCGTTCAGCCCGAATTTCGGCTACCTTACGGCGTGCCCGACAAACGTCGGAACGGGAATGCGGGCGTCGGTCATGATGCATCTTCCCGCGCTTTCGCTCAGCGGCCAGATAGAGAAAATCGTGCGCGGGCTTAACCAGCTTGGAATGGTAGTCAGGGGCGCGAACGGCGAGGGGAGCGACTCGTACGGGGCGTTCTTCCAGCTGTCGAACCAGCAGACGCTCGGAATTTCCGAAGAGGAAATCATAGCAAAAATCGCAAAATTTACCGACAAGCTCGTCGAGTTCGAAACAAACGCGCGGCTGAAAACGATGCAACAAACGCCCGTTGTGATTGTCGATAAGATAGCGCGGTCGGTCGCGATATTGAAAAACTGCAAACTTATAGACACAGCCGAGGCGGTCTCGCTGCTTTCGAACATCCGAATGGCGGCGGACATGGGCTTCTGCAAGGCGGCGGGAGACGTCATCGAAAATGTCGACAACGCAATTCTCGACATTCAGCCCGCCCATTTGCAGGACAAATTCAATATCAGGGAATCCGAGGCGTCCGAGCGCGACGCGGTGAGGGCGGCGTATCTTAACACGTTCGCCGCGGGACTTCCCGAATTCGCCGCAAAATAAGTTAATATCGGCATGTTGCGTCCGATAAACAACGCGCAACACGGAAGGAATTATCATAAAATGCAGCACTTTACACCGAGAGCCCAACAGGTAATAACGCTGGCGCGCAAAGAAGCGGCGCGTCTGGGGCACAACTACATAGGCACGGAACACATCTTGCTCGGCATAATCCGCTTGGGGCAGGGGGTTGCCGTAAACGTCCTGCGCAAAATGGGGATAAACCTCGAAAACGTGAGCGCGGAAATCATGCGCCAAGTCGGCGGGGGAGATGCCATGATGCAGACGGCAAACGACCTCAAATACACGCAGAGAGTGCAGAAAGTGCTCTCGCTGGCGTCGAACGAGGCGGGCAGACTCAACCACAACTATATAGGTACGGAACACATTTTGCTTGGGCTTCTTCGCGAGGGCGAGGGAGTCGCGGCGGAAGTTCTGCGCAAGCTGGGCGTGAATATCGACGCCTGCCGCAACCAGATTCTCGCCGAGCTTGACCCCAAATTCGTGGGCGACACCCCCGACGACCCCGCCTCCGACATTCCCCAACCGGAGGGCGGCGAACGCTCCGAGCAGGGCAAACAGAGCGCGCTCAAAGCGTTCGGGCGCGACCTTACGGAACTTGCCCGCAACGGCAAGCTCGACCCCGTCGTGGGACGCGCAAACGAAATCATGCGCGTAATTCAAATTCTGTGCCGCCGCACAAAGAACAATCCTGTTCTCGTGGGAGAGGCGGGCGTCGGCAAAACCGCGATAGTAGAGGGCTTGGCGCAGGAAATCGCAAAGGGCGAAGTCCCCGAATTGATTGCCTCGAAACGCGTAATCACGCTCGACATGGCTCTGATGGTCGCGGGCACAAAATACCGCGGACAGTTCGAAGAGCGAATCAAGGCGGTCATGGACGAAATCGAAAAGGCGGGCGACGTCATTCTTTTCATCGACGAACTCCACACAATAGTCGGCGCGGGCGCGGCGGAGGGCGCAATGGACGCCTCCAACATCTTCAAGCCCGCGCTCTCCCGCGGGTCGTTGCAGTGCATTGGCGCAACGACTATCGCCGAATACCGCAAATTCATCGAAAAGGACAGCGCGCTCGACAGGCGTTTCCAGAGCGTCAAGGTCGAAGAACCGTCGCGCGACGACGCGGTTCTGATCCTCAAAGGCCTGCGCGGCAACTACGAAAAACACCACCACTGCGTGTATTCCGACGCCGCGCTCGAAGCCGCCGTAAAGCTTTCGGAACGCTACATCACAAGCAGATTTCTGCCCGACAAGGCAATCGACGTAATCGACGAAGCAGGCTCCCGCGCGAGAATCAAAACGCTCGAACGCCCGCAGGAGGTGCTCGACATCAACGCGAAAATCGCCGATACGGAAAAGGCGAAGGAGGACGCAATCCGCGACCAACGCTACGAGGACGCCGCAAAACTGCGCGACGCCGAAAAATCGCTCTCGCGCGAGCGCGACGAAATCGTCAAAAACTGGAAAAAGTCGCTTGAAAACAAGCGCGTGGAAGTCGGCGAAGACGACATCTACGCGGTGGTCTCGACGTGGACGGGCATTCCGCTCTCGCGCATGGAAAAAGAGGAGAGCAAAAAGCTGCTCGAACTTGAAGACCGCCTCCGCGCATGCGTCGTTGGGCAGGAGGAGGCAACGGCGGTCATCGCCCGCGCCCTCAGACGCTCCCGCGCCGCGCTCAAAGACCCGAAACGCCCGATAGGCTCGTTCCTCTTCCTCGGCCCGACGGGCGTCGGCAAAACCTACTTGGCGAAGACGCTCGCGGAACAGATGTTCGGCAAGCAGGAGGCTCTCATTCAAATCGACATGTCCGAGTATATGGAAAAATACTCGGTCTCGCGGCTCATCGGCTCGCCCCCCGGATACGTCGGGCACGAAGACGGCGGACAGCTCACAGAGCAGGTACGCAGACGCCCGTATAGCGTAATTCTCTTCGACGAAATCGAAAAGGCGCACCCCGACGTCGTGCAGATTCTGCTGCAAGTCTTGGAGGACGGCAGACTCACCGACAGCCTCGGCAGAACGGTCGATTTCCGCAATACGATTATAATTCTTACAAGCAACGTCGGCGCAAACATTCTGCAAAAGAACCCGTCGATGGGCTTCGGCGCGGCGGGTTTCGACGACGACTACGACAAGCTCAAAGAGAAAGTCATGGACGAAATGAAAAAATCGTTCCGCCCCGAATTTCTCAACCGCATAAACGACATCGTCCTCTTCCGCATGCTCACAAAGGCGGACATGGAAAAAATCGTCGGGCTTGAGCTTGACAAACTCCGCGCAAGACTCGCCGAAAAGGGAATGTCGCTCGTTCTCGACAAGCCCGCGACGGACTTCCTCATCTCGAAAGGGTGGGACGAAAAGTACGGCGCGCGGCCGCTCAAACGCGCAATCGAACGCGAGCTTGAAGACGCGCTTGCCGAGGAAATCCTGCGCGGCACAATCGCCGACGCGGGCGAAATTTCCGCAACGCTCGCCGACGACGGCAAACACATCGCGTTCTCGCAGAAAAAGAAACCCTGCAAAAAGGCGTAGTTTGAAAAATCGGCAATCCGCAGGCTTCGGGCTTGCGGATTTTTTTTTGCGCCCGCGCGTCGCCGGCTTTCGGTGCACGGAAACACGTGCCCATTTTTTGCGTTTCCGCGCGGCATTTTTACTTGCGCGGCGCGGCTGAACCCGTAGGATAGGCGGCTTAATTTCTTTCAGAAAAAATTATGAAACCTAAAAAAGTCGGAATACTCACGGCGGGCGGACTCGCGCCCTGCCTGTCAAGCGCAATCGGCGGTCTGATTGAACGTTATACGGAAATCGACCCCTCCATCGAAATCATATGCTACATCAACGGCTATAAGGGTCTGTTGCTCGGCGATAGCATTAAGGTAGACGCAAAAATGCGCGAACAGGCGCACCTGCTCCACCTCTACGGCGGCTCGCCTATCGGCAACTCGCGCGTGAAGCTCACAAACGTAAAAGACTGCGTAAAGCGCGGCCTCGTCAAAGAAGGTCAGGACCCGCAGAAAGTTGCGGCAGACCAGCTCGTAAAGGACGGCGTAGACATTCTCCACACAATCGGCGGAGACGACACCAATACCGCGGCTGCCGACTTGGCTAAATTCCTCAAAGAAAACAATTACGAACTCACAGTCATCGGGCTTCCCAAGACGATTGACAACGACGTCTATCCCATTCGCCAGAGCCTCGGCGCGTGGACGGCGGCGGAAGAGGGCGCAAAGTTCTTCAAGAATGTCGTCGGCGAATGCGGCGCAAACCCGCGCATGCTCATTATCCACGAAGTAATGGGGCGCAACTGCGGCTGGCTCACGGCGGCAACCGCGGCGAAATACCGCGAAATGCTCAACCGCGGCGAATACGCAGACGGTCTCGGACTCACAAAAGCGCGTCGCGACGTCCACGCGGTGTTCATTCCCGAAATGGAAATCGATATTGCAAAAGAAGCCAAACGCCTCAAAGAGGTCATGGATAAGAACGACTGCGTAAACATCTTCATCTCCGAGGGCGCGGGCGTTAAGACGATTGTCGCCGAAATGGAGGCTAAGGGCGAAGAAGTTCCCCGCGACGCATTCGGACACGTCAAGCTCGACGCGGTAAACCCCGGCAAATGGTTCGGCAAACAGTTCGCCGAAATGATTGGCGCGGAAAAGGTGATGGTCCAGAAGAGCGGCTATTTTGCCCGCGCGGCGGCCGCAAACGCCGACGACCTGCGCCTCATCAAGAGCTGCACCGACCTCGCCGTTGAATGCGCAATGCGCAGGGAAAGCGGCGTAATCGGCCACGACGAAAACAACGGCAACGTCCTCCGCGCTTGCGAATTTGAGCGAATCAAGGGCGGTAAACCGTTCGATACAAAGCAGGCTTGGTTTGTCGAATTGCTGAAAGCAATCGGACAGGCGTAGTCTCAAAAAGGGGCAACACGCGAAAGCGGGTTGTCCCAATTTTTGAGAGAGGGCGGAAAACCGCTCATAAGAGAGGTAGAAACCGCTCAAAAAGGGGCAACACGCGAAAGCGGGTTGTCCCAATTTTTGAGAGAGGGCGGCAAACCGCTCAAAAGAGAGGCGGGAAACTGCGCAACCACTTATAAATAGGGCGGGAAACGCGAAGAAAACCGTTTATCGGTTTTTATCAAAAGAGAAGTCTTGTTCATAAGATTTCTCTTTTTTTTGTTGTAAAATGCCGCTCTATGTTGCTTGCGCCTGACGATACTAAAAAGCGGCATTGCATTTTTGCCGTGCCGCGTGCATTTGAAAATTGCGTGGGAGCTTCGTGCCAGTTGCGGTCGTTTTGCGCTCCGCTGCCGTACGCGCCCTTTGCCTCGAATCGCATTTTGTAGACTTCTTCGGAAAACTTTTTGAAAGTCTCGACAAGCTTGTAGTGCGGGGTGTCAGCCATGTCGATAAGCCCGATTCCGCTGTCGGCTTTGTCGTACCTGCCGGTTGCGGGAAGGTCGAACCACGCGAACCAGTCTATGCCCGCAACGGCGGGGTTGTGCGCCGCGCTCCGCATAAATTCGAGCGTGCATTGCGCCTGATTTTCCGCGGTTTCGACGGGAACCATCGTTATGCCGAACGTGCCCGCATCGTACGGCGTGAAGTGGTACTCGCCGATGAGAATGGGGCGGTCTTTCGAGCCTGCGGGCAGGGCGAGGTTCGAGACATTGTAGCGGTAGATGTTCGCGGTAACGACTTCGCAGTAGTCCGCCGAAATCATGGCGGCATATTCCCACGCCGAGCCGTATGTTCCGAAACTGCACCCCAAGTACATCGCGTTTTTGTCGATGTCCTTGATTGCGTCGCGGCAGACTTTGAAATATTGGCGCGTGTAGAGTTCCTCGAAGTCGGACAAATCGGCGATGCCTTTTTCGGTTGTCGGAAAGAAGTTTTTTGTTTTGAGAAAGTCGGCTTTCGATTCGTATTTCGAGCCCCACGCGGCGTTCAGGTCGCGGAGCGTTTTGTATTTTTTTTCGAGCATTTGCCAGAACGCGATTTTCGCGCTCTGCGCTTCGCCGCACGAGAGCACGCCCTTCGAAATTTCGGCGCGTTTTTCGACCCACGGCAGCTCGCCGTCGACGAACACGCCGAAGCAGTACGCGCTCTTTATGTACGGGGCGCATTCGGCGAGGCGTTCGCGCACGGATTTTTCGAACTTCGGCGAGAACCAGTCGGGCGGCAGCTGCCACCAGCCGTGGAGCTTGTAGTCGCCGTCAATCCACTCTTCGGGCGCGGAGTAAACCGTAACGGTGTAGGGCACTTTCGCCTTTTCGAGAAGCGGGTACTCGCTCAAATGCCCGCCCAGATTTACGCCGAAAAGCTTTGCGCGCCGCGACAAGGTTTTCGCGAGGAAGTCGGCGTCGGGGTTGCCGTATTTTATGTCGATGTTGCGGGCGTAGTAGTTGAAGCTCTTTGCGGGCTTGCCCTGAAAATACGAGCGTTTGAAAGGCTCGGTCGCAAGCGTGTACTTTTCGCCGACGGGGTTTTCGAAGAATTTTTCGCGCCCTTCAATCGGCGTTGACGGCGTGCGCTTTTCGCAGTCGCGCCCGTCGAATTTGGGCGGATTCAGGCTCCACCCGAAGCCCGTTTTGCACGCGCCCACCGCAAAGAACGGATTGCCGTCGGGCGTGATGAACCACCATTTGCCGTCGATTTTCTGCGTCCTGAATTTGCCCGTCGCCGCGAATTTCCCGTCGGGCGAGACGTAGCCGCAATACTTGTCGCGGTCGGGTCGGGAGTCGGGCAGGGCGTCGGCGAGCTTTTTTTCGCGCTGCGCCTGCGCCTTTAAGTCGGCGTCCGAATGGACTTTGTCGGTCCAGTCGCGGTGCTTGTACTGCCCGTATTTGTCGATGAACGGGAAAAATTCGGCTTCCGACATCGACAGAATTTTGTCGTCGGGTTTCAGGTAGTAGTTTTTGAACGGATTGCTTCGGCACGACGAAAACACCTTTGCGTTGCGCACCGCCCAGTCGCTTTTCGCGGGGGCGTTGAAGCCGCGAACTTTGACGTTGTCGAAAACGGCGCGTCCGCCCGCGGAGACGCAAACGCGCAGGGTGCACTTCTGCCCCGCGCGTCCGTGGAAGACGGCTTTGAGCGTTTCGATGTCGCCGTCGTTGTGCAGAAAAAACGGGCGTTCGCTGCGGAAGTCGGTGTATTTGCCGTCCTTGTCGATGAAGCCGACTTGCGGAGCGCCTTTTGCGCCGTTGAGCGTTTTGTAGTTGAACGAGACTTCGAAGACGTTGAATTTGTCGCTCGACACTTCGAACGCGGTTTCGTCTTTGCCGTTGGCGGCGTCGCACAAAAGCGAGCGCGAGCCGCCGATGGATTCGCCTTTTGCGTCGGTTATGCGCGTTTGCGCCCCGACTTCGAGCGTCGGCTTTGCCCCTTCAAAATCTTCGTTTGCAATGTAGCTTTGCGCCGAAGCTACCGCCGAGGCAATACCCATTGCGATGAATCCGAATGCGTTATTTTTCATTTTTTTCGAAAATTGCAGTTTGTTTAAAAATCGGAGTTTTTGATTTTATCCGCCGATTCACGCGCGGATTTAGCAAGTTTTAACAGTTCGGCGAAGTCCATTTTCAACTCGCCCCTGTACCAGTTTTTCCATTCGCCCTCGGTGTTGATTTTCTTTGCGCGGTCGAAGTGCGCGAAAGCCTCCGACGCCTTGTCAAGCTCCGCCTGCGCGGCGGCGAAGTCGCGCCCCGAAAGCGCGACGACGGCGGCTGTCGAATGCTTGTAGATGTCGGAGCACGCCCGCATTATCAGCGCGTGCGAAAGCAGGTTTGTGCGCAGGAATTTCCGCGACGGCTCTTGCAGGCTTGCGAGCGATTTTTCGATTTCCGCAACCGCGTTTTCGAAATTTGCCGATTGCTTCGAAATGTGCGCAAGCCTTTCGGGGAACGTTCCCTTTTCGAAGTGCATGTCGGAGAGGAATTGCCGCCAGATTCGCTCCGTTTCGGGGTCGCGGTTTTTCACTTTGCCCGTGTCGGTTTTGACTCTTTCGACAAAGCTGTTGAAGCTCTTTTTAGATTTCGCCGCGTTTTTTATCAGCGTGAAGTTTTGGATAATTCCCTTTTGCGCCGTGCCGTCGAGCCACGCGGGCACTTTGCGCGAGGGGTTGAGGACGAACGACGAAAAGTAAAGCTCGTAGAGCCGCTTCATTTCGGGGGCGTCGCCACCGAAGCGTTCGGCGAGGAAGTCTTCAAGCCCGCCGTCGCGCGGCGTTGCGTCGAAGTCGAAAAGCATTTTTGCGCTTGCTGCGAAAATTCGCGCACGTTCGACACGTTCAGCACGACGTATTCGGCGGAATTTTTCTCGATTGCCCGCGCGAGCACTTTGCGCGTCTGCGCAGGCGGCACGCCCTGCGCCAAGTGCGGGCCGCAGCTCCACAGCTGCTGGTGGTAGTAGATGCCGAATTTGTTTTCGGCGGGGCGCGGGCCGCTTTCGAAGTCGCTTTGCATTTTCCAGCCGGGGCAGTTGTCGGAAAATACCACGATTACGCCGTCGGGGATTTTTAGAAAGCCGTTCGAGTAGAGGAACGAGCCTTCGTTCCAGAGTGTCATGGTGATGGGCGGGTTTTCGCGTTTGTCGAATTCCCTGATGATTTTCACTTCCTCGGCAATCGCCTCCGAGATGATTTTCCCGCGGGCGGCGTCGCTTTTGGGAATGGAGGAGTCCGCCATCCACATGGGGCGGTCGCCGACTCCGCGCAGCCCGATTTGCCAGATTACGTCGGGAACTTTCGCCCAGATTTCGGCGTATTCGCGCCACGCGGCGACCATTTCGGCGCGGGCGGAGAAATACGAGAACGCCGTTTTCTTTTCGCCGCGCATTTTTTGCTGGTGGAAAAACGTGTGCGCGCTTACGCCGAGCGGCTCGACGTGGTGCATGGAAACGTAGAGTCCGCGCCGCGAGCAGATGTCAACAAGCTCGCGTTCGGGCGGGTTTTGAATGTTGATGAAGCTCGACGGAATCATCATGTTGAATTTTGCGCGGACTGCGGCCTC
>DHMA01000219.1 GCA_002405555.1 Opitutia bacterium UBA4654 | reverse complement strand
CCGCCCTGCGACGTGCTGAAACAATAGTAGAAGCCCTTTTCGGGGTAGACGAAAAACGACGGAGTCTTTTCGTGCGTGAACGGGCTAAGCCCCTTCAACGGCGAACCGCTTTTTTTCAGCGCGACATAGTTCGATATAAAGTCGGCGAGGTTGACCCTCGCCCTGACTTCCTCTATCGACGATTGTTTGATTCTCGCCATTTACTGATTGTTTTCGGAGAACTGTTTGTACTCCTCCTCCATTTCGTCGTAGAGAATGTGCTCTTTGGGGGTGTTCGCCAAGAAGTGGCGGTAGAAGAAAAGCGCGTTGCGCTTGTCGCCCATGAGCTTGTATGTCCGCGCCAAATCGACCCAAATTTCGGGGTTGTTGGGGAATTTCTCGTGCGCAAGGTAGACCTTGTTGAGGAATTTTTCGTTGTTGAGAACCCTGCTTGCGTTGCGGAGGTAGAATAGGGTTGCGTCGATGTCGTCGGGGTTGCGTTTGTACGCCTCCGACGCCGCCATGTACGAGTCGTTGTGTTTGTCCGACATTTCGTAGGCTTTTGCGAGCGCGCGCCACGCGGCTTCGGGCGCGGAGTTTTCGGCGATGGCAAGATGCGCCGATTTTTCCGCCTCGGCGGCGTCGCCCTTTGCTATTGCGTCGTAGCATTTCTGGACGAGCGTGTCGTACTCCGAGGGCTTCGCGGGCGTGTCCGTTTCGTCCTTGATGTCGGTCTTCTGCTCTACGGGAGCGTCTTCGGCTTTTTCCTCGACGGCTTCGTTCTGGGTAAGGTCTTGCGTGGCGGAAGCGTCGGCTTCGGGCTTTGCTTCGGATTTTCCGCTTTCCGCCTTTTTCGCGTCTTCGGCTTTCTTTTGCTCTTCGGCGGCCTTTTGGGCTTCGGCTTCCTTTGCTTTTTTTGCCTCCTCGGCGGCTTTCAGCTCTTCCGCTTTCTTTCTTTCGGCGGTTTTGATTGCATCTTCCGCGGCTTTGAGCGAGTCTTTGAAGTCTTGGAGCTGCTTGCGGAGCTTGGGATATTTCTGGTCAATCTCGTTGGGCGCAATTTTGTCAAGCTCGTTGACTGCGGTGTCGAGCAGGGCGGTTTCCTTTTGCGCAAGGTAGACGGTAATCAGCCCCACGAGGATTTCCCTGCGCGTTTCGACGTTTTCGGGAAGCGTCGCCTTGAATGCGGCTTCGAGCCATTTGCGGGCTTGGATTGCGTTGCCCGTTTTCACGAAAAGGTTTCCGATTTTCGCGGCTTCGGCGGTGTTTGGGTTGCGGCCCGAAACGCGAAGCCCCTCCATCATCGAGTTGAGGGCTTCGGGGTATTTTTCGAGCTTTTCGTAGCACGAGGCGAGGGCGCGGCGCGCGACGGGGTCGGCGGGTTTGATTTTCAGGTATTTTTCGTATGCCTTTGCGGCGGAGTCGAACGCTTTCGACTGTTCGTAGGCTTTTGCCGCGCTGATTTGAAGCTCGGCGTCGCCGCCTTTTTGCGCCGCCGCGTTTTCGAAGAACATAGCCGCGCTTGCGAGCTGTCCGTTTTGCATGTACGCGTATGCGAGGTTTTCGCAAAGTTCCGGGCGGCTACCGCATTTTTGGTAGGTTTCTTCCAGCAGTTTGATTGCCTCCGCCGACTTGTTTTCGAACATGAGCACCTGCGCCCGACGCACTGACAGTTCGCTTTGTTTTTTGTTTTCAGCCGCGATTTGTTCGGGCGATTTTTCGCCGCAGCCCGAAAGGAGCGCGACCGCCGCCGCCGTTGCGCAGAAAATCAGACAAATGTACTTCGATGCTTGCATAAATTCCAAAATTCGCTTTTATAACCCGATTAATTTTATTATTCAGCCAAATTTTTTTCGGCGGGGCAATATAATTATGAAGAAATACATCAAAAAACTTGCAATTTTTCAAGTGTTGGCGGCAATCGGCATTGCTTCGCTGTCCGCCCAGACGCCCGACGCGCCTCGACAGTCCGCCGCCGAACGCCTAAACGACACGCTTTTCGAATGCCGCGTTCCAGACTTTGCCCAATCGAATTACGACAGGGCGGTTTCGGTTTTGTTCTCGGCTTTCGAGAGGGAATCGGGCGAGAAAATCGCGCCCGCCTCGAAGGGCAGGGTGGGGCTTAAAATCTACACGAATTCGGGGGTGGGAATGTGCACGCCGCGCGCGCTCGTAGACGCGGTGGTGTCGCAGCTCGAAAAGCGCGGCTACAAGCGCGAAAACATCACGCTTGTGGACATGAGCCGCCGCAAAATGCGCGACTGCGGATTCCTCCCGCGCGTCTCCGCACTCCAAAACGGCACGCCCGACAACTACAAAGGCTCGCCGGTAGCCGACATCGAAAGCGGCAAATTCTTCGACAAAAACTGGTACTACGACAATTCGCTTATGCCGAAGTCGATGAAAAACATTAACATGTCGTCCGACCTCTACAACCCCGAACTGCGCAAAAGCTACCTGCCCGTGCCGCTTTTCCTGACTGTCGATTTTTGGATTAACCTGCCCGTCATCACCGACATGGAGGGCTTGGGCGTCTGCGCGGCAATCGGCAACGCGAGCATTTGGAACATGTCGAACAACGAGAGGTTCTTGAAGCAGCCCGCGAACGCGTCGATGGCGGCGGCGGAAGTGTCGGCGATTCCCGAACTGCGCTCGTCTAACCTGCTTACGATTCTGTCGTACGAGCGCGGGCAGTTCGTGGGCGGTGCGATATTCAATTCGCGCTGCTCGTTTTCCGAAAACACGATTTTGATGAGCTCGAACCCCGTAGTAATAGACTACTTGGCGTGGAACACAATCAACAAGTACCGACGCAGCTTCGGCTTTGCGCCGATAGACCCCATGCCGCCGATTCTTAACTACTGCAAAGAGCTTAAAATAGGAGATTACGACATGCGCAAAATAAGGCGAGTGAACGTGCCCTACGCGCCCGCAAAAACGAAATCGGGGAAATAGCCGTGGCGGACGATATTTTCGACATTGTGGATATGTCCGACGTTGTCGTCGGGAACGCGCCGCGCTCGGTCGTCCACGCAAAGGGGCTTTTGCACAGGGCGTCGCATGTTTTGATGTTCAGGGGCGCGGGGGCTTCGCGCGAAATCCTCCTGCAAAAACGCTCTATGAGCAAGGATTCGTACCCCGGAATCTACACTACTTCGTGCTCGGGGCACGTCGATAGCGGCGAAGACTACGACACCGCCGTTGTCCGCGAAATGCGCGAGGAAACGGGGCTTTCGGTCGGCATCTCGCGGCTCGAAAAAATCGGCAAAATTTCGCCCTGCGCCGAGACTGGCAACGAATTCACTTTCGTCTACGAAATGGAGTGCGACGGCTCGGAAAAATTCGTAATTCCGCCCGACGAAGTGGCGTCGCTCGACTGGGTGAAAGTGTCCGATTTCGAGCGCATGATTGCCGAAACTCCGCAAAACTTCACGCCGTCGTTTTTGCGCGTCTACAAATTTTATTTGTCGAAACGCCAAAAAACGCTTTAATGCAAAAATTTCAATAGAGTAAAAATGAGTAAAGTAAGAGTAAGATTTGCCCCCAGCCCGACGGGCTTTTTCCATATCGGCAGCGCGCGCACCGCGCTCTTTAACTGGCTGTACGCCAAGCACACGGGCGGAACGTTCGTGCTGAGAATCGAGGACACCGACGAAGAGCGCAATTCCGTCGAATACCTCAACATTCTCAAAGACGGAATGAAGTGGCTCGGTCTGGATTGGGACGAAGGTCCGGACGTCGGCGGCAACTACGGCCCGTACTTCCAGAGCAAGCGCGCCGACATTTACAGGGAATACCTCGAAATCCTCCGCAAAAAAGGCCGCGCGTACGACAAGGACGGCGCGGTGTTCTTCAAGGTTTCGGGAGAGGCGCAGGTGCTTCACGACGCCGTTTACGGAGACGTCGAGCGCACCGAGGAAAAAGACTTCCCGATTTTCCGCTCTAACGGAACTCCCGTGTTCCACTTCGTAAACGTCGTTGACGACATCTGCATGGAAATCACAAACGTCATCAGAGGTCAGGACCACCTTACGAACACCAACAAACACATCGAACTTTTCAAGGCGTTCGACGCCCCCATGCCGCAGTTCGCGCACATTCCGCTGATTCTCAAAACCGACGGACACGGCAAAATGAGCAAGCGCGACAGGGGCGCACTCATCGAGGAATACCAGCAGAAAAACTTCCTGCCCGACGCCGTCCGCAACTATCTCTGCCTGCTCGGCTGGAATCCGAAAAACGACAAGGAGATAATGGATATTTCCGAAATCATCGAATTGTTCGACTTCCACGGAATCGTCAAGAGCAACGCGCGTTTCGACGAACGCAAAATGGCGCACTTCAACACCGAACATATCCGCGCCCTCCCGCCCGCAAAATTCCACGAACTTGCCCGCCACGCAATGGCGACCGAAAGCAAGGTCGATTTGGGCGCGGACGAAGAATACATCGGCAAGGTTTTCGACCTCTGCCAGCCGAAAGCCGCCAACATGGAGGGTCTGCCCTCGATGGTCGAATACTTCTTTACCGAAGACTATCCCTTCGACGCCGCAGGGCGCGAAAAGGTCTTCAAGAAAGGCGAACCGCTCGCGCGTCTCGACGAAGCCCTCGAACTCTTCAAAAAGCTCGAGAAATTCGACCACGACTCCATTTACAACGCCGTTTGCGAAATGGCTGAAAAGGCAGGACGCAAGTCGAACGAATACTTCCAGATTGTCCGCTACGCCGTAACGGGGCAGGCGGGCGGCCCCGACCTCTTCCCGATGCTCGAAATCTTGGGCAGGGACAAGGTTGTCGCAAGAATAGAGGCGGCAAAGCCGAAGCTTGCTCAGGGCGCGTAGGCAAAACAATTCCGAAATTTTTACGGGCGGCGCGGATTTTTCCCGCGCCGTTTTTTTTGTGCGTGTTGCGACTTATGAAACGCCGCAAACCCCGTTCAAACGCGGAACGGCGGGAGCGTGTGAGGATGGCGGATAGAGCGGGGCGGGGCTTCCCGCCAGCGGGGGAAGGGCGGAAATTTTTGATTTTGCGGATATTTTGCAAATTCGCGCCAATAATGTTGTTGACAATTCACTCCCCAACGCTTTTTTTATTATTATATTAATCTTAACCCATATTACAATACACACAAAGGAAAGAAATGAAAAAGGCATTGCTCATGTCTCTTATCGCGGGCGCGGCGGCGGTTTCCGCTACCGCCGCAACCGTTAGCGAAGTTAGCACTCCCATCACCGAGGGTACGACGTTTGTCGGCGAACAGGTGTTCGAAGGCCAGCTTACTATCAGCGGCGTTTTGCTCCAAATCGGCACGGAAGACGGCTCGCAAACGGGCACTCTCACAATCAAAAACACGACCGACCCTCTCGCGAACAGCGGCAGAATTCAGGTGAATAAGGGCAGCACGCTCTACGTCTATACGGGTAATACCCCCAATTGGACTACGGCGTCGAGAGGCCAGCGCATAGATATCTACGGCACGGTTGAAACCGCGTACGGAACAGATTCGGCGCAAATTCCCACCGACACCAACAACTACAACCTTGAAGTCAGCGGCGCAAACAATACGTTGAACGTGTTTGACGGCGGCGTTCTCAACTTCAAAAACGGCGCGATGAGACTTGTCGGCGGCGCGACTATAAACCTCGAAGCGGGTTCCAAGACGACTGTCGGAAGAATAGTTTTCGGCGGCAACAATGCGAAGCTTGTCATCGGCGGCAACGACGTTCTTTCGACGGCAAGCGGCGGAAAGCCCACTATTGTTCTCGGTTCGACAACAAGGGGCATTATCGACGTTTCGGCGACGACAAACACAAGGCTCAACAATATCCAGTTTCAAGGGAAGTCGTCGCTTACAATCAACTTGTCCGCAACGCACGGTCTGCTCACTGTCGCGAAGCTCGATGTAAACGAAGTAGATAAATACCCGTTCGACGGAACGGAATCGCTTATCCTTAACGATTTCGTAAACGACACGTTCAAAATCGAAGATACAAGCAATATCGAACTTGTAGGCGATGTCTTGAACATCACAAAAATCGGCAATACTTCCGTCGTAAAAAGCGTGAAGATTGTAGCCTACGACAAAGACGGCAACGCGCTTTGCGGCGAAAACGAACACTGGGAAATCCAGAACGGATTCCTCAACATCGTTTCCAACATTCCCGAACCCGCCGAATGGGCGGCGATTTTCGGCGGCATCGCGCTCGCGCTTGCGCTCTACCGCAGACGCCGCTAAAACGGAATTTTTCACAAGGTAAAAGCCCGCGTTTTTGCGGGCTTTTTTGTTTTTGCGCGCAACTCATTCTGCTTGCGTTTGTCAAAATATAATACATTAATAGTGGAAATTTTTTCATAGGCGTTTCCGCGCCCACCACTCTATAAAAATGAATTTGGAAATATTTGACTGGAACTCCATTGTCCTCGGCGTCTTGGCGGCGTGCCTGTTTGCCGAGTGTATCATTCTGGTGGTGCGGGTAAATTCGCTCCGCAACAAAATGGAGTCGGAGGCGGAAACAATCAGAAACGACGAACTTGTCAAATACGAGAAAAAGCGCAACGAGCTTGAAATGCTCCTGAAAGAGCGCGAAATCGAGATGAAGTCGGAGTACGAGGACATGCTGTCGCTCGCCCGCGTCGCCAAGCGCGAGCAGGACGAAAAGCTCGCCGAGGCGAAAATCCGCGCACAAAACGCCGAACGCGCCGCCGAACGCGCCGACGCCGAATTTACGCGCTTCGCAAAAATGAAGGAGGACTACCGCAGGAAGTCGGAGGAATACGCCGTCAAACTCGCCCAGCTTGCAAAGCTCGACATCGAGGACATTCGCGGCGACGCCAAGCGCGAAATCGAAAAAAAGTGCGTGGAAGACCTCGCCCTCTACCGCTCGGCGGTTCTCGAAAAATCGAAAAAAGACGCGGACGACGCCGCGCAGCGCATTTTGGTTGACGCCATGCAGCGCATCGCAACATCGCTTCCGCAGTCCGTTCAGGCGTGCGCCGTAAAAATCCCCGACGACGCCATGAAAGGCAGGCTCATCGGCAGGGAGGGGCGCAATATCCGCTCGTTCGAGGCGGCGACGGGAACGACGCTCGTCATCGACGAAACGCCCGACAGCGTCTCGGTGTCGTCGTTCAACCCCGTCCGCAGGGAGGTCGCAAAAATCGCGCTCGAAGCGTTGATAGCCGACGGCAGAATCAACCCCGCGTCAATCGAGCAGGCGGCGGAGTCGGCAAAACAAAACATGGAGCAGCACGTCTACGACATCGGCTCGAAAGCCGCCGAAGACCTCGGCTTGGCGCGTGTGCACCCCGACGTTTTGGCGACTTTGGGCAGGCTTTCGTTCCACCTTTCGCTCAATCAGGATACCCTTGCGCATTCCGTCGAAACCGCAAAACTCTGCGCGCTTATCGCGGCGGAATTGAACTGCGACACCTCGATTGCAAAGCGCGTCGGGCTTTTCCACGACATCGGCAAGGCTCTGTCGGATTCGGACTTGTCGCACGCAAAGGCGGGGGCGGCATTGCTTGCGCACTCGGGCGAGTCGGAGACTGTTGTGAACGCGGTGGAATCGCACCACGGGGAAGCGGGAGCGGCGAGCGTCTACGCGGTAATTTTGCGCGTGGCGGACACCCTTTCGGCTACGCGCCCGGGGGCGAGAATGGAGGCGACCGAGGGCTATATTCGCCGAATCAAGACGCTCGAAAGCATCGCGCTTGAATTCGAGGGCGTCGCGGGGGCGTACGTTTTGCAGGCGGGGCGCGAACTGCGCGTCGTGGTTTCGCCCGACGCCGTAAGCGACGTCGAAGCGCAGGAGATTGCGGGCAAAATCCGCAGAAAGATAGAAGAGACCGTTGACAACGCCCTCGCCGTAAAAATCACCCTCATACGCGAACAACGCTTTACCGAATTTGCAAAACCCAAAGTTTAGCCGCCTATTTCATTCGGTTTTTAGGCAATGACGCCGCGCAAAACACGCGCGGCGTTTTTATTTGCTGTACGCCGCCGCATTTTTTGATTTTTGCTTCGCGCACTCCGCGTTCATTTAACCCGCGTGCGGCGGTTTGCTTTTTGCCCTGCGGGCGGCTATTTCAGCGGGCGCGGCTCGATGCCTTGCTCTGTCATCTTCACTGGCAGAATTTTGCCGTCGGCGTCGAAAAACATTTTGTCAATGCAGACAACGCGGTGGTGTGTGCCGCGGTTCGGAATGGGGCGGCGGTGGTAGCAGATGTACCAGTCGTCGGTGTTCGGAATGTTTACAACGCTGTGGTGTCCCGCGCCCGTCGCGAGCGGGCGTTCCGATTCCAAGACAGTGCCGAGCCTTTTGAACGGCCCGAACGGCGTGTCGGCAATGCCGTAGGCAACCTTGTAGTTGTTGCCCGCCCACACGCCTTCCGACCACATGAAATACCACTTTCCCCTGCGCTCGAACATCACCGAGCCTTCCGTGTAGCCTTCGGGGGTGATGTCTTTGTAGATAGAGCCGTCGGGCAGCTTGTCGAGCGATCTGAAGTCGTCGGCAAGTTTTACTATATTGCATTTGCCCCAACCGCCGTATGTCATGTAGTATGAATTTTTGTATTTGAAAACATACTGGTCGATTGGCTGCGCTCCGTTGTAAAATTCGTCTACAAGCGGCTTGCCGATGAGGTCTTTGTACGGGCCTTCGGGTTTGTCGGCGACGGCCACGCCGATTCCGCCGTATTCGGGGTCTCCGAATTTGCGTTTTGCCATGTTGCCGCCGTTTTTATCGACGGGCTTTGCGTCGTTGCAGGCGAAAAACAGAAAATATTTGCCGTCTTTTTCTATTGAATCGGGCGCCCAGAGGGCGCGTTTGAGCCACTTTACTTCGTCTGCGGTGATTATGTTTTTGTGGTGTGTCCACGTTGCCATGTCGGGCGACGAAAAGCAGTCGAGAAAAACCTGTTTGTCGTAGGCGTCGGAGTACGTTGCGTAAATCCAGTACTGCCCGTTGTAGATTCTTATTTGCGGGTCGGCGTACCAACCGCCTATAACGGGGTTGCGCGTAGTTTTTGTTCCGCCGAATGCGCATGCGCACAGTGCGCAGAAAATCGACAATATTCCGAATGTGTGTTTTACCATAAATCCAGTTTTTATATATTTCCGTTTTTTGCAAGCTTGAAAAACAAAAACCGTGCGCCGAGTTTGTGGGATTGCCGCCGCAAAACGCCGCCTTGAATTTGCGCGGGGCGCAAAAAAAGGACGCCCGAAATCGGGCGTCCCTGCGGATAGATGGAGATTAGTATATGAAAAGCAACTCCGAATATTTCGGCATCGGCCAGAGCGCGTCGTCCACTTCGACTTCGAGCTTGTCCGCAATCGTGCGGACATCGCCCATTGCCGCGAGCTTTTTGAGCGGGTCTGCGTTTTCCACAACCAGCTTTTCGAGCTTGTCGTTCGCGCTTGCGAGCTTGTCTACGAGAGCGTTAATCAGTTTGCCCTTGGCTTCCAAGCCCTTGTTCTTGCCGAACTTTGCGTCCGCGACGTTTTTCGCCGTTTCGGCAAGCTTGCCGAGGTATTTTTCCGCGGCGGGCATGATGATTGTCTTGGAGATGTTCAGCGCGAGAGCCGTTTCGATGTGGACTTTCTTGCTGTATTCCTCCATGAACACTTCGTAGCGCGAGAGCATTTCGCTCGAATTGAAGACGCCGTACTTCTTGAAAAGTTCGATGTTCTTCGGGTCTTTGAGCGGTTCGAGCGCGGCGGGAGTATTGGGCAGGTTGGGCAGACCGCGTTTTGCGGCTTCCTTCTTCCAATTTTCCTTATAGCCGTCGCCGTTGAAGATTACGCGCTTGTGCGCCTTGACAATCGATTGGAGAATCTTTTGCAGACCCTTCTGGAAGTCGGCCTTCGGCAGAGCTTCGAGCTTTGTGGCGATTTCGTCGAAAGCTTCGGCGACAATCGTGTTCAGCACGATGTTCGGGCTTGCGCACGACTGCGACGAACCCGCCGCGCGGAATTCGAATTTGTTGCCCGTGAAAGCGAAGGGGCTTGTGCGGTTTCTGTCCGTCGCGTCCGTCGGGAGCGGGGGCAGGGTATCGACGCCCACTTTGAGGTAGTTGCTGTTCTTCGAGCTTTTCGCCGCGCCGGCTTCGATTTGGTCGATGATGTCGGCAAGCTGTTCGCCGAGGAACATCGAGAT
>DHMA01000147.1:4214-13530 GCA_002405555.1 Opitutia bacterium UBA4654 | reverse complement strand
ACATTTGGGGTTGACCCAAAAAAGCCCGCAAACTAAAACTTGCAGGCTTGGGGAAGAGAGCCAAAAGGCTCAAATGCTAAACGCCGCCAGCACCTTAAAAAAAAGCGGACTGGGTCTTAAAACAGAGCCGAAAGTCGGACTTGAACCGACGACCCACGCTTTACGAAAGCGTTGCTCTACCAACTGAGCTATTTCGGCGTGTTTTATAAAGCCCTTTAATTTGCCCGATTTTTCGTTCAAGTCAATTTATTTTTTCAATTTTTTTGCGGACAAAAAAACTTGCCGATTTTTCCAACTCGTTCTACGCATTTCGATTAAATAAAATCGGGAAGGAAGAGAATCGGAATCCGCGCGAAAATATACGCATGGGAAACTACACCACAACGGGAAAACCGGAACAAACCCCGCAAACGCTTAGACAGAAAGCGACATTCTGGGGGCTTGCAAGCTTCAATATTGCGGTCGTCGCAAGCTTGTTTTTTTGCGTCGTCCTCATTTATACAACGGATATGACAACCAAACCGTGCGCGGGCGAAAATATGGACATCGATATGGATTTGTTGTCTAGGCTCACTATAATTCTGTTCTTATTGGTGCCGCTAAGTTTTCCAATCGTTTCTTTCATATTCACAATCCGCGGAATTCTAAACAGAAAAACGGCAATCGGTCGCGAATATGTGTCGCTCGGAACGGCGTTCATCTCCCCCATTGTCGCGTTTTTCATGTTGGCGCTCATCGCAGAATTGGCGGAAGCCTTTTAAAGCTTGAATTGCCCGATTCCATGGGGCATTATTTCGGGCAATTATGAAAGGGTTATTATTCAGAACAATGTGCGCGGTTCTCGCCGCGAACGCCGTGTCGGCCGCAAAGGAAGTCCGCGAGGACTGGCAGAACGAAGCCGTCTTCCGCATAAACAAAGAGCCGGCGTCGGCTACGATGTCGTTCCATTCCGACGAATCCGACGCGCTCAAAAAACGCGCTCCCGATTCGGAAATTTCGCTCAACGGAACGTGGAAGTTCCACTATGTCGGCAACCCCAAAGACCGCCCGCTCGACTTTTTCGAAGACGGCTACGACGTCTCGAACTGGGACGACATTCCCGTGCCCGCAAACTGGCAGATGCACGGCTTCGGCTCGCCGCTCTACACGAACGTGGTATACCCGTTCAAGATGAACCCGCCGCGCGTCATGGACACTCCCGACAAGTCCTACTCGAACTATCCCGAAGACGCCCGCAACCCCGTCGGCTCGTACAAGCGTTTCTTCGAAGTGCCCGCCGAATGGGTGGCGCAGCGCGTCTACATTAAATTCGACGGCGTAAGCAGCGCGTTCTACATTTGGGTCAACGGCAAAAAGGTGGGCTACTCGCAGGACAGCCGCACGCCCGCGACGTTCGACATCACCGATTTCGTCAAGGCGGGGCGCAACAGCGTCGCGCTCGAAGTCTACCAGTACTCCGACGGCTCGTACCTCGAAGACCAGGACTTCTGGCGGCTTTCGGGCATATTCCGCAACGTGTCGCTTTTCACGCGCCCGCAAATGCGCATTGCCGACGTCTTCAACCGCGCGGGTCTTACCGACGACTACCGCGACGGCACGCTGACTTCCGAAATACTCGTGAAAAACTCGGCGAAAACGGCGCAGTCGATGAAGATTTCGGGCAGGCTGCTCTCGCCCAAAGGCAAAACGATTTCCACGGCGGAGTCGGAGGTTTCGCTCGGCGCGGGCGGCTCGGCGGTCTGCAAGTGGAAGTTCCCGAACGTGCGCGACGTTTCGGCGTGGAGCGCGGAAACGCCCACCCTCTACACGCTGCTCATCGAAACCGACTACGGCTTCGACAAAAAAAGCTACACGGCGTTCAAGGTCGGCTTCAAGAAAGTCGAGCGCAAGGGCGGGCAGATACTCGTAAACGGACAGCCCGTGCTCTTCAAGGGCGCAAACCGCCACGAGCACTCGCCAGACACCGCGCACGCAATCACGCCCGACGTCATGCGCAAGGACATCGAAACGATGAAGAAATTCAACATCAACTCCGTCCGCACATGCCACTACCCCAACGCGCCCGAATTCTACGACATCTGCGACGAGCTTGGCATGTACGTCATGGACGAGGCAAACAACGAGGCGCACCAGCTCGACAAGCTCGCAAAGCTCAACCCGAAAGATTTGAACGACATCCGCTACAACCCGCTCAACAACCCCGCCCTCGGCTGGGGAGCGGCGATTCTCGACCGCGTAATGAACATGGTCGAGCGCGACAAAAACCACGCGTCGATTGTGTTCTGGTCGCTCGGCAACGAATCGCGCAACGGCGCAAGCTTTGAAAACGCCGCAAAGTGGGTTCGCCAGCGCGACAACTCGCGCCCGATTAACTTCGACCGCGACAGAAACCTCGAATACGTAGACATCTTCGCAAAAATGTACTGGACTCCCGAAGGCACGGAAAAATTCCTGCGCTCGGAAGACAACATCGAACCCGAAAAACAGCACCCCGTGATTCTGTGCGAATACGCGCACGCAATGGGCAACAGCGGCGGCTCGCTCCACCGCTATTGGGACCTGCTCCGCAAAGAACCGCGCTTTCAGGGCGGCTTCATTTGGGACTGGAAAGACCAGGGCATTACCCGCAAATCGCTGCCCGTAATTTCGGTCTCCGACGCCGCAAACCCCGCGCGCTCAATCGCCGTGTTCGACAACCCCATGTTCAACCGCCCCATGTACAGGGCGTCGGCGGTGGCAACCCCGGGGCTTTTCGCGAACGGCGCGGAGGCGTTCACGGTCGCGGTAAAGCTCTCCGACAAGGGCTTCGAGCCGCGCGTGGCGTACGAAGACAAGCGCGTTTCGAAGCGCATTCCCGCGCAGCGTTTCCCGACGGAAACGATAGTAGAACAGCCCGCGGCGTTCTCGCTTAAATTCGTCGAAAACCGCAAAGTGGTTTCGTTCGCGGTGTGGAACGGCAAGGCTTGGGACGTGCTCGAAACCAAGCGCGGAGATGAAATCAAGCTGCCCGTCGAAATCGCGGCGACGGCGGGCAACGGCGAAATGGCGGTATACATAAACAACAAAAAAGTTGCGTCGCGGGAAATCGGCAATTTCGAAACTTTCGACCGCCAGCCGCTCATGATTGCCCCCAAGGAAAAGCAGGACCACTCGCTCTTCGACGGCGCGGTCGAACGCCTGCGCGTTGCCGACTCCGTCCTGAACGCCGACTTCTTCGGCAAGGGCAGAGCGGTGTGCGACATCAATTTTGCCGACTTCACCCAAACGGCGTCGGACAAAACGTTCTTCGCGTACGGCGGCGACTTCGGCGACAGACCCACCGACTACTCGTTCAACTGCAACGGCCTCGCCCTGCCCGACAACACGCCCAGCCCGCAGCTCGCGGAGGTGAAGAAACTGCAACAAAACATCTTCACAAAGCTCGCGAAGTTCGACGGCAAGAGCGCGGAAATCGAAATCTTCAACGACAACTTCTTCAAAGACCTCTCGTACATAAAAGGCAAGTGGACGCTCACGCGCAACGGCAAGAGGGTTGACCGCGGAAGCTTCGACATTCCCGAAACGCGCCCGCAACGCTCGTCGAAAGCCGTGATTGAGCTTGACTCCGACGACTTCGAAGAGGCGGGCGAATACGCGCTCAGAGTCTCCTACGTCGCAAACGACGACGTTCTCGGCTTCGAAGACGGCGACGAAACCGCGTGGGAACAGTTCGACCTCGGCGGAAAATTCGAGCCCGAAAAGCTCCCCGCGGGCAAGTTCGTGCGGCTCGACAACGGCGCAAACGCAATCATAATCGACGGCGACAACTTCTCCGTCAGGTTCGACAAAAAAACGGGCTGGCTCTGCGACTACGTCTTCGAGGGCAAAACGCTTGTCGAAGACCAAATGCGCCTGAACTTCTGGCGTCCGCTCACAAACAACGACAGGGGCGCGAGGTTCAACCAGAGATTCTCGCTCTGGCGCACGGCGGCGGAACGCGCAAAGCTTGCGCATTTTGCGGCGCGAATCGACGGCGGCGCGGCGGTAATCGACGCCCGCTACGAACTGCCCGCGGGCGGCTCGACGGCGGAAATTTCGTACAGAATTTCGTCCAACGGGCAAATCGAAATCCGCGGCGCGGTGAAAGTCGCCGAAAAACAGCCCGACTTGCTGCGCGTGGGCATGCAGTTTGCGGTCAACGGAAAATTCGGCAAGCGCAAATGGTACGGTCTCGGACCAATCGAAAACTACTGCGACAGAAACAGGGGCGTGTGGATGGGCGAATTCGCCGAACCCATCGAAAAGTCGTTCTTCAAATACGTAGACCCGCAGGAAAGCTCGACGGTCACGGCGGTGCGCTCGGCGGAACTTTCGGGAAGCGGAGTTCCGACGCTCAAAATAGCGGCTCTCGACGGCAAAAACTTCGAGCTTTCAACCTACCCCTGCCTGCCGCAGGACATCGAACAGGCTTGGCACCCCGACCAGCTGCCCGCGCGCGACCTCAAAGTCGTGAACGTGGCGGCGGCGAACTACGGCGTCGGCGGCGTGGACTCGTGGGGCTCAATGCCCGAACAAGACAAGCGCATAAAGGCGGGCAAAACCTACGAATTCGCATTCTCCATTGTCGGCGACGACGACTAAATGACGAAAGCGCAAAAGGCAAAAATCATCTCGGAACGTCTGGACGCCCTCTACCCGCGTCCGGCGATTCCGCTTAACCACGGCGACAACTTCACCTTTCTTGTCGCCGTTATGCTGTCGGCGCAGTGCACCGACAAACGCGTGAACGAAACCACCCCCGCGCTTTTCGCGAGGGCGGATTCCCCGCAAAAAATGGCGTCGCTCTCCGAAGACGAAATCCGCGAAATCATAAAGCCCTGCGGACTCGCGCCGACAAAGGCTAAAAACATCAAAAAGATGTCGGAAATTCTCTGCGAAAAATTCGGCGGGCGCGTGCCAAATACCTTCGAAGAATTGGAGTCGCTCCCGGGGGTCGGACACAAAACGGCGGCGGTGCTGATGTCGCAGGCGTTCGGCGTGCCCGCGTTCCCCGTGGACACGCACATTCACAGGCTCGCGACGCGCTGGGGGCTGACCGACGGCAAAAGCGTAGAACACACCGAGCGCGACCTCAAAAAAATCTTTCCCAAAGAAAAGTGGCACGACCTCCACCTGCAATTCATCTACTACGGGCGCGAACACTGCAAGGCGTCGGCGTGCAAAACGCCCAATAAATACTGCCAACTTTGCAAACTGCTCCGCAAATGAGGGTCAAAATAATAACAGGCCCGACGTGCTCGGGCAAGACGCGGGCGGCGTTGGACTACGCGCGAAAACACGGCGCGGAAATAATTTCGTGCGACAGCGTGCAAATTTACAGGGGCATGGACATCGGCTCGGCAAAGCCGACAAAGTCGGAGCTTGCGGAAATTCCGCACCATTTGATAGACGTCGCCGAGCCTTCCGAAAAATTCGACGTCGCGCAATATGTAGAGCTTGCAAAAGCCGCGCTTGCCGACGCCGTCTCTCGCGGCGCGGAAATCGTCGTGGCGGGCGGAAGCGGCTTCTACCTGAAAGCATGGTTCGCGGCTGTGGTTGACAATCTCCCGATTCCCGACGAAATCAGGACGCTCTCGGCGAAAATAGAGGCGGAGGGCGGCGCGGACGCTCTCGCGGCGGAGCTTCTTAAAATAGACCCGCTCGCGGGCGAATGCGTTGACTTGAAAAACCCGCGGCGCACAAAAAACGCGCTCGAACGCTGTCTGGCTTCGGGCAAATCGGCGCGGACGCTCTTGGAGGAGTTCAAAAAACTGCCCTGCCCGCTCGGAGATTTTACGCGCGACGTCGAAATTCTCGACGCCGACAACGACACAATGCTCGCGCGAATCAAAACGCGAACCGACGAAATGATTGCGTCGGGGCTTGTGGAGGAAACGCGCGGACTGCTCGAACGCGGAATTTTGAAAAACGCCTCCGCAAGCGCGGCAATCGGCTACCGCGAAACGATAGAGTGGATAGGCGCGGGCGAAAAAAATACCGACGCCCTGAGGGAGGCAATCGTAAAAAACACCTTTGCCCTCGTAAAAAAACAGCGCAAATATTTCCGCAACAACCTGCCCAAAGCCTGACCCGCAACACGGGCAAATCCGCACCCGCGCAACACCGCTCAGCGCAACGTAAACACCGCGCAAAATACACCGCAACCGAAAATCGGAAAACCTACTTGCCGTAAAACACCAGCACGCACAAAAAAGCAAATTCCCGATAACGAACCCACGAAACGCGCAACCGCATAATTGCGCCTAAAAAGCGTCATTTTCCGCGCATAACAACAGTCGGCATAACGCAAAATCGAGCTAAAAAGGCAAAAAATGCCGTTTTTTTGCGTAAAAACGCCCTAAAAAAGCCAATCAAAAGAATCGCAAATAAAAACCTTGCAAATTCAAACTCCCGCTTTTTTATAATAACAGTCAATTTGAATTAAAATTCCTATAAATTCAAATTCCGACCTACCCTACTGCGCCCGACACAAACAAATTAATTACTATATAAAAATGGATAGAAAATCGACAATCATTTCGCTTGCGGCGCTCGCAAGCATTGCGTGCTCGCAATCGGCAGTAGCCGACTACGTTGCCGCCGCGGTTTCGCGCGGCAACGCCCCGTTGCTGGTAGCCTCCGAGACCGACCCGCGAATCATGATGCAAGGCACGGGCAGCGGAACGGCGGAAGCCCGCGACACGGGCTACTTCAAGGTAGCGGGCACAATTTCGGGCACGCAGCTCGGAGTTGCAAGCGGCAACAACGGCTTCTATACAAACGATACCGTTCTTTTCGAAAACGGCTCGGTGCTGAACCTCTCGGACGGCACTCCGATTATGTGGAATCAAGGCGGCAACAAAATCTCGTTGGAAGCCATGAACGACGGCGACACCGCGACAGTCAACTTCACGAACACGGGCAACAACGTTCTCCGCGCGATGGGCGAAAACGGCAGCTTGTACATCGGCAGGGGAATTACCGTCAACGCGTCGGGCAACCTTATCATAAGGGCAAACAACCCCGGCAAGACCGGCTCGCAAATCGCAATCGACGGCACGGTAAAGGCAAAACAATTCGGGCTTAACGCCGCCGACGATTACTCAGGCTACTTCACATTCACAGTCGGCGCGACGGGAATTATCGAAGCGGGTTCGGTCAACCTCACGCAGGAATCGTTCATCGGCGGAAGCATAATTTCGACGGGCACGGTCAACATCGCGGGAAACACGGTGTTCCAAGACGGCTCAAAACTCTCGCTTGCGGAAAACCAAATGCTGTCAATCGACGGCGCAATGCTCGCAATAGATAGCGCAATATCGCTCGGCTCCTCAAATATGCTGAAATTTGTGAACGATAAAGCAAGCAGCCTCATCGTCACAAAAGATTTTTCGGCGGGCAAGCTCGTGGTGAAATCGGGAGCAACGGCGACAATAGAAGTCGCCGCCGGAACCGACTTGGTTTTCGCGGGCATACACGAAATGGACGGCTTGGTCGATATTACACTTGGGGACGACGCAAGACTCATCATCATAAGCCGAGACGACGCCGCAACAAACGCGCTCGAAAAGATTACACTCAACGGGCAGTCGGGCAACCTCGCGTGGGAGGAAATCGCCTATAACGGCGGCACGGCATACCAACTCGGATTTAACATTCCCGAACCCGCGGAATGGGCGGCGATTTTCGGGGCAATCGCACTGGCACTCGCAGCCTACCGCCGCAAAAAATAAACAACACAAAATTAAGTGGTTTCAAAGCCCGACAAAAGTCGGGCTTTTTTTGCGGGCGCAGACGCAGGCTGGTTTTGTTGGATAAATCGGAGAGCATGCCGTTTGCGGCGCGGCGCATTGTGTTTGCGTAGGGCAAGGCACGCTGTTTAATGTTTGCGCGCAAGCGGCAAAGCGCGTCGAAGCAGTAGGCAATGCGGGCGCGGCAGGCAAAATGAGAACACACATCAGGCGGGCGCAGGCACAATGCAACGCGGTAAACGTGAGTGGGCGCAACGCGGCGGACGTGGGCACAATACAGCTGGACGCGGGTGGACGCGACGTGGCACGGACGGGCATGCAGGCGTATAACGTAGCGCGTGTGGGCACAAAAAAACCGCGTCGGAAGACGCGGTTTTTGCGGAGTTTTACAACCCTACTTTCTGCGGCGGTATGCCGCGAATGCAAGCGCGATTGCCCCGAAAATCGCCGCCCATTCCGCGGGTTCGGGTATCACGTAGTTCAGGTAGCCGTTCTGGAGCTGCCAGATGCCGCCGCTGAGCAATTCGCCCGACTTGTCGTACGCGATAATCGTGATTGTGGATTTGCCCTTTGTAATCACGCCGTCGGAGATATCGCAACCGCTATCCATTTCGATGGTGTCGATTTTGACAATGCCGTTTTCGAAGTCCGTCAAGATGAGGTTTGCGAGGGTATCCGCCGCGCCGTCGTCGTCGGGACGAAGCTTTCCGATATGCAGAAGCGACGCGCCGCTGAGGTTGATTGTCAAATCAATAGCCTCTCCTACATGGGTTTCACCGCCCGCGTAGCCCTTGAAAGCAAGAATCGTGAAGTTGTACGACTGTCCTTCCGCGAGGGTGAGGAAGTTGTTGGAAGTGCGCATAACCGCGATTCTGCCCGTGTAGGACGAACCGCCGCCAAGATACAATTCCTTTGCGCTGTCGTAGCCGACATAGCCTCCGTTCGCGGGGCCGAACAAGATGTGATTGCCCGCAATTTTCGAAGCGGCATCAACAGAAACAGTACCGCCGTTTGCAATTACAAGCGAAGATGTGCTTGTTTTCATTGTAAGCGTGCCGCCGTCCGTAATGTTGAGCGCGCCCAACTTGACGACGCCCGTCAGAGAGTTTTCCTTGCCCGTAAGGTTGAGCATGCCGCCCGTGATGTTAATGTTCGCAAGAGATGTCAGCTTGGAATACGACCACGCGCCCGCGCGGGTATTGTTGATGTCCAAGACTCCGTTTTTGCCGATTGTAAGAGTGCCCAAGACCCATTCGTTTGCAACGGTATCGGCGTTGCTATCGTAGTCCACACCGCTGTCGGCATAGAGCACATTGCCCGAAATCGTCAATTCCGTTCCCGCGTTGACTTCGATTTTGTTGGCGGTAAGCGTTTTGCCGTCGGCTACCGCAAGTCTGGAAACGCCCGAATTTGCCTGTGTGCGCAATGTGCCTACAAGCCCGTCGGAAGTGAAGTTGATGTCGCCGTTGCGCGAGCTGCGGAGTTCGAGAGCGCGCGACGCAAAATTGACATTTTCGCCGAAGCTTATCGAACCGCCGCTCGTTGCT
>DHMA01000147.1:0-4155 GCA_002405555.1 Opitutia bacterium UBA4654 | reverse complement strand
CCGCCGCTCGTTGCGATGTTGCCGTTGAGCGTGCCGTTCAGGTCGAGCGAGCCGCCGTAGAGGGCGACCATGCCGTTTATGACGCCCGTTTCGCCCACTATAATTTTCGAACCCGTGAGAACCTGCACGCCCGCGTTGTTTGTGAACGTGCCGTTAACGGTCATCAAAGACCCCGTGTCGGATATTTTCGAGGTCTGGTCTATTACGTCCGTAAAAACAGTCGCGCCCTCTTCGATTGTAAGCGAACCGCCGTTGGAGACATACAGTTTGCCCGTGTTTTCGATGTAGCCGCCCGACCTTACCGTCATGTTGGATTTCGACAGAGTGAAGGTATCGACACCCGCTCCGCCCGTAAGTTTGAGCGTGCCGTCGAGGTAGAACATGGCGTCGGTGTACGACTCCTCGGAGGTCGTCAGCCTGCCGCTAACATTTATTGCTTTGGTTTCAAGCGTTACGTTTTTGCCGATTGTGAAAGTTCTGCCCGTCTTGCCCAGCGCGACGTTTTCGTGCACATAGTCGGCGTCGTTGGAAGCCAAATCGACTTTAAAGCCCTCCTCGTTCGTCGCCTTGACGGTAATTGCCGAGCCGTCCGCCGATTCGAGCGAGTATCCCGCGGACGAACGCCCGCTGCCGTACGCGTTGTATTGGAAATTTTCGAGCGCGGAAAACGACGTATCATTTTCGAGCAGAATGTGGTAGGTGGCGTGGTATCCCTTGCCGCCGGAACTATAAAGGAAAGTGCCGAGGGTGTCGGTGGACGATTTCAGATAGTAGTCTGCCCACGATGTCATATCGTCGTTGGAACGGTTCGTTTTCAAGAGAACGTCCGAACCGTCGAGAGTCGCCGCGTTTTCGGGGCTTGTGTTTGTGGTGACGAACAAGTCATTCGCGCACAAACCGTCCGACGCGAACGCGGCTGCGGCGGCGGACAATGCAAACAACATTTTTTTCATTATAATAATCTCCTTGTTAAAAAGAGGGGTTAACGGGTTTGATAATATAATAAAAAACCAAGTTTCTATTTTCGTCAACACTGTGATATGTATTTTTTATTAAACTGTTTACCTTGCGTTAATTTGTTGCCTCAAAGCGCATTGCGAACTTTGTTCAAATTTTCGAACATTAATTTACGAAAAAATTTGTAGCGGATTTTGCGAAAATCCTCCCCGCCAAAATCCCCAAGAACGCGGGCGGGATTTTTCGGCTTGAAAACGCGCCGACGCGCTTTTATCTGTCCGCATATGAAAAAAATCGCAGCGCTCCTTTTCTGCATGCTGGCGACGGTATCGTTCGCCGCCGAAAAAACCGCAGCCCCCATCGAATCCGACTGGAAGGGCAAAAACGTCGCATTCCTCGGAGACTCCATCACCGACAAAATCCACGTCGGCACAAAAAAGAACTACTGGCAGTTTTTGGAGGAGTCGCTCGGAATCGTCCCGCGCGTCTACGCAATCAACGGCAACACTTTCGGCGGCGTCCTCAAACAGGCGCAAAAGCTCAAAGCCGAACGCCCCGACATCGACGCAATCATAATCTTTGCCGGCACTAACGACTTCAACGGCGGCGCGCCCCTCGGCGACTGGTACACCCTCGGCGACGAACAGACAAACGCCAACGGCAAAACCGTTGTCCGCAAACGCCGCGCGTTCTCGACCGCCCCCCAAACGTTCCGCGGCAGAATAAACTGCGTCCTCGGCTTTTTGAAGGAAAACTTCCCCGACGCGCAAATCGTGCTTCTTACGCCGATACACAGAAGCTACGCAAAGTTCGGCGAAAAAAACGTCCAGCCCGACGAATCATTCCCCAACCGAATCGGTCTTTATATAGACTCGTACGTCGAAGCGGTCAAAGAGGCGGGCAACGTGTGGGCTGTGCCCGTAATTGACCTCAACGCCCTTTGCGGTCTTCACCCCAACACGCCCGCGCACGCAAAATATTTTGCGAACAAAGACACCGACCGTCTCCACCCCAACGCCGACGGGCACTACCGCATTGCAAAAACCCTCGCGCGGCAGCTCGCAAGCCTCCCCGCAAATTTCGAGTAATTTAAAGCGGAACGAATCGGGCGCGGCGCGGCAGGCGCAAAGCGCGGAACGAAAAAAATTCCCGCTCCGAAAAAGACGCGGGAAATTTAGCCGCAAAAACCTAACGCGGCAAGCGCATTCGCGCAAACTCCCGCCGTTTAGATTGTGCTTTCGCGCCCGTCCTAAAACCGCGGCGCATGTGCGCTAATGCGCAACTCCGCCCGTCCCGAACTTCCGCCGCGCGCCGAAGCCTGCAATTTGGCGGACGCTTTCGGCGGCTACTTTTTCAGGCGCAGCATTTCGTCGAGCACGTTGCGCGGAACGAACTCGCTGACGCGTTCGGGCGCGTAGGCGGCAACCTGCTTGATTATCGTGGAGCTTGTGTAAAAATACTTGTGGCTCGGCATCAGGAAAATCGTCTCGACGTCGCCGTCAAGATGCCTGTTCATCTGCGCAAGCTGGAACTCGAACTCGAAGTCCGACACCGCGCGAAGCCCGCGTATGATGGCTACGGCGTTGTGGGCGCGGGCGAAATCCACGGTAAGGTCGTCAAACTTGCAAACCTCAACATTCGGCATGTCGGCGAGGTTTTCGGCGAAGAGGCGCACGCGGGTATCGACGTCGAACAGCGGCCCTTTGCCCGCGTTCGGGGCAACCGCAACTATTACTTCGTCGAACATTTTGGCGGCGCGGCGGAGAACGTCGATGTGCCCGTTCGTAACGGGGTCGAATGTTCCGGGGTAGATTGCGGTTTTCTTTTCCATATAAATTTCCGTCGGATTTCTCTTGTTTTAGCTATTATTCTTGTAAAATCGGAAAAATCTATCAACACTATTTTACAATGAATTTTCCAAACACCCTCACGATTCTGCGGATTCTGCTGACATTCTGCGCGGTCGCGCTCGTCTGCACCGACGTCAGATACTGCGCGCTCGCGGCGTTCTTCGTGTACGTCGTAGCGGGCACGACCGACTGGTTCGACGGATACCTCGCAAGAAAATACAACGCCGTTACCGTCTTCGGCAAATTCATGGACGCCCTCAGCGACAAAATCATGGTCGTTACAATGTTCATGACGCTCTTCGCGTTCGACATGTACCGCGACTGGACCCTTGCCGCACTCGTCTGCGCAATAGCCTCCGTCACGCGCGAATTCGCCGTGAGCGGAATCCGCATGGTTGCCTCGAACGCGGGAATCGTGCTCGCCGCCGAAAAAATGGGCAAATACAAGGCGGCTTTCCAAATGTACTCCGTGGGCGCAATTATCCTCGCGTTCGCAATGAAGGTGGACTTCGGAACGACGCGCGGATTCGTGGCGGAATTCGCGTACGGCTCGGGAATCGCAACGCTGCTGCTTTCGACAGTGCTCTCGGTGTGGTCGGGGCTTGGGTATATCCGCCGCTACGGACACCTGCTGAAAGGCTAAACTATGACCGTGCGCAAAAAATTCTACCCGTGGGCGGCGACACTGCCCAAAAAAATCTCCGTAAACCTCGCGACACTCTTCGGACTCGGCGACCTGAAAGCACCGGGAACGTGGGGCTCGGCGGCGGGCGTGCTCTTCTACTGGCTCGTGTTTTCGGGACTCGGCGGCGACGGCGCGCTCGGATTTTTCAGATACATTCTCTTCGCGGCATTGCTGACCTACCTTGCGGTGGGCATCTGCGACGCCGCCGAACGCGCCCTCGGCATGCGCGACCCTGGGAAAATCATTCTCGACGAATTCGTGGCAATGAACTTCTGCTTCCTGCCGCTTTCCGGCGAAGCATATAGCGCATTCGGACTGCTGCTGGGCTTCGGACTTTTCAGATTCTTCGATATAAAAAAGCCGCTCGGAATCTCGAAATTGCAATCATTGGAAGGCGGGCTTGGGTGCGTCGCCGACGATATCGCAGCCGCGATTGTCTCGTGCATAGCACTCAACGCGGCGGCTCTTGCGGTGCCTACAATTTACGCATAAGAACGTGAAACGCAGGAGCGTAAAGAGACAGGGGAAAATAAAATCATAAAATTTCTAAAAAAAAGCTTGCCAACAGACGCGCCATTCATACATTGATTGCTTTAATTTCTTTAAGGGCCGATAGCTCAACGGTAGAGCAGTTGCCTTTTAAGCAATTGGTTCCGAGTTCGA
>DHMA01000221.1 GCA_002405555.1 Opitutia bacterium UBA4654 | reverse complement strand
ACGTAAGCAGCGGCAGCACCGCGCCAATCCAGCCCCACGATTCGGGCCACGCCACCCCCGGAAGCGGATTCCAGCCGCCGAGGAACAGCACTATGAACAGCGACGACCCAAGCACCATGTGCCCGTATTCGCCCACGAAGAACAGCCCGAATTTGAAGCTGCCGTATTCTGTGTGGTATCCGCTGACGAGGTCGGTTTCGCTTTCGGCCATGTCGAAGGGAAGCCTGTTCGTTTCGGCGAAGAGCGCGACGAGGAACAGGAACGCCGACACGGGCTGCAAGAGGCAGAACCACACGTTCTGCTGAGCGCGCGCGATTTCGAAAAGGCTCAGCGGGCTGTCGGAGTTTCGCGCAACCCACATAACCACGGGCAGAACCGAAAGCCCCATCGCAAGCTCGTAGCTTACCACCTGCGCCGAGGCTCTCATCGCGCCCATGTAGGGGAATTTGCTGTTCGACGACCAGCCCGCCATGAGCGCGCCGTACACGCCAAGAGAGCCGATTGCGAGCGCAAAGACAAGGCTTACGTCGATGTCCGCCGCGGAGAGCGGGCAGAGCTGGCCGTCGCTCCAATACGCGCCGAACGGGACAACGCACGCGGCTATGAGCACGGGCGAGAGCGCGATTACGGGAGCGGCCATATACCAAAACTTGTTGACGTGTTTCGGCAGAGGGTCTTCTTTCAGCAGGAATTTGAGACCGTCGGCGGCGAGCTGCATAAGCCCGTTCTTTTTGAGGAAATTGCCCACAAGCGGAATCGCCGCGACCATGGGGATTGCCGTGCGGTTCGGACCGAATCTGCCCTGAATGTACGCGCAGACCTTTCTTTCGGCGACAACGCTAAGCCCCGCGAAGCACATCACGAGCATTATCGCCCCCAGACTGCACAGCACCTTGAATGCGATGTCCGTTGCGATTGCGCACCACTGCGCGTCGGCAAAAACGGGAATGTTCGAAAGCGTATCCATAAATCAATCCTTGGCGTGCTGGTTTTTAGTAAAGTGGATTGCGTCGGCTTCGGGGAAGTCCACGCCCGCGAACGCCGAGCCGTCAATCTGCCTGCCCTGCGAACCCACCTCGGCGCAGTCCGCAAGCGCGGGAATCTTCGACGCCATCACGCGGCGGATTTCGTCCACCGACGGAATCGCGAACGACGCCCCCGTGAGGTCGCGCAAAAGCGACATTATAAATTCGAGGTCGTCAACCGTGCCCTTTTGCGGCTCGACCGCCTTTTCAAATTTCTGTACGCGGAACTGGCGGTTGACCCACAGCCCGCGCTTTTCGAATTCGCTTCGGAGCGGAACGCAGATTTTCGCCGCCGCGCTCGTTTCGTTTTCGAGCGCGCCGCAGTAGACGACGTTCGCCGACTTGAAATCCTTTGCGTCGAAGCCCAACGCCTGCAAGTTTTCGCGGAAGCAAAGAACCGTTTTCACGTCGCCCGCGCGGATTTTCAGCACGAGGTCGGAGAGGTCGGACGGCGGGTAGGCTTTTGTCAAGCCCGTGATGAACGCGCCGCGCATGTTGGGCGTGCGGTCGGCGGAAACGAGTTTGCCGTCGTCGTCGTCGGTGTGCGAGGCAATGAAGACTTCCGCCTTGCACGACTTTGCAAGCTCGGCGATTGCGTACTGTTCTTCGAGCGTCTGCCACGCGTTTGCGACAATCGCCACTTTTCCGAGTTTGAGAATTTCAACGCACCTGTCCGCCGCGTAGGAAAGCTCGCACGGAGACGAGTCTATGCGCGCGCGGGCGAGCCTGTTTTCCTGCTTGAAGCGGCGGAAAACGTATCTGCCCGAATCGCTCATGAACATGTCGTTCACGGCGTCGTTGCGGCGCGGGGTGATGCGGTAGATTTCGCCGTTGCGCGACCACACGCGCGTGTTGACGCCCGCGCTGCTTTCGGCGCAAATGCTGTCGGTGGTCTTCAAGAACCACGTTCTCATCTTGAAGCGGAACGCCTTTTCGGTGAGTGCGCCCACGGGGCAGCCGTCGGAGACGTTAATCAAATAGTTGCTGTCGTTGTCCGTTTCGGGATAGACCGAAATTTCGGTTTTCGAGCCGCGCTTCGTGAAGCCGAAAATGCTGTGCCCTATGAATTCGTTGCAGAAGCGGATACAGCGCGAGCACTGAATGCAGCGTTCGGCGTCGAGCATGATTTTCCCCTCGACATCGACCTTTTTGGGCTTTACGTTTTTGCGCTCGACGTATCGCGATTCCGCGTTGCCGTACGCGTGCGTGTACTCTTGGAGTTTGCATTCGCCGGCCTTGTCGCAGATGGGGCAGTCGAGCGGGTGGTTGAGCAAAAGGAATTCGAGGACGCTTCTGCGGCAGTCCTTCACTGCGTCGCTGTCGGTGATGACGTGCATGCCCTCGGCGACGTTCGTTCCGCAGGAAATCGACGGCTTGGGCGCCCACGCTATTTTCTGCGAGCCGTCGGGGTTTTTAATGAGTTCGCCCGTCGCCCTGTCGCGCGCGGGCATGCCCGTGTACACAAGGCACATTCTGCACGAACCCGCAACCTTCAAATTCGGGTGGTAGCAAAAGAACGGAATTTCGATTCCCAAGCTTCGGCACGTTTCGAGGACATTGCGCCCCGCTTCGACGGTGTAGTCTGTGCCGTTTATGTTTACGTTTACGGTTTTCTTGTCCATCGCTAAATGAGCCTGTATGCGTTGTTGTCCGCCCTCGCCTGACCTCCGACGGTCTCCTGACGGCGGATTTTCTCGTAGTATTCCTCTTTGAACTTGCCGACGTTGCTTTGCACCGGCCACGCCGAGCCTTCGCCGAGGGCGCAAATCGTGCGTCCGCAGATGTTGTCGGCGACGCTTTTGAGAAGTTCGACGTCCTCCTTGCGTCCCCAGCCCTCGCAGATGCGGCGCGAAATCCGCGCGAGCCACTGGGTGCCCTCGCGGCAGGGCGTGCACTGTCCGCAACTTTCGTGCGCGTAGAACTGGCACAGGTTCGCGAGAGCCTCAGCCATGTCTATTGTGTTGTCCATGACGATTATGCCGCACGAGCCGATTGCCGTTCCGCATTTCTGGAACGATACGGCGTCGAGGGGAATGTCCTCCGTGCGCATTTCGGTTATGGAGCCGTCGGGGTTTGTAATTTTATACTTGTCGTCCCATTTGAGGATTTTCATCGACGAGCCGCCCGGGATAACCGCCTTGAATCTGCGCCCCGCGAGCGGGCCGCCGCAGAGGTCGTAGAGAAGTTCGCCGAGCGTGCACGAGCCTGTGAGGATTTCGTAGCGGCCGGGTTTCTGGACAAGCCCGCTGACGCCCCAGACGTGCGTGCCGGGGTCGGCGGGCGCGCCGAGCTTCGAGACGTATTCGCCGCCCTTGTCGAAAACCACGGGCACCCAGCAGAGCGACTCCACGTTGTTGACGACCGTCGGGCAGTCGTAAAGCCCCATGACCGCGGGGAAGTACGGCGGCTTGATGCGCGGGTTTGCGCGCTTTCCCGCGAGCGACTGGATAAGCCCCGTTTCCTCGCCGCAGACGTAGCAGCCCGCGCCTCGGCAAACGGTAAGCTCGCAGGAGTAGCCGCTTCCGCAGATGTTTTTGCCGACGAAGTTTTTGGCTTTCGCCTCTTCGATTGCCTTGATTAGAACGCGGTATCCGTTGGTGTACTCGCCTCTAATATAAATGAACGCCTGCGCCGCGCCGATTGCGTATGCGGCGCACATCATGCCCTCTATGAGCTTGTGCGGGTCCTGATAGATTACGAGCCTGTCCTTGCACGTTCCCGGTTCGGATTCGTCGGCGTTCGCTATGAGGTAGACGGGCTTTCCGCTTTTGCGGTCGATGAATTTCCACTTCATTCCGATTGGGAATCCCGCCCCGCCGCGTCCGCGCAGGTTCGATTTCAGCATTTCCGCGCAGAGGTCGGCGGGATTGCGCTTGACGGTTTCGGACAGAATTCTGTACCCGCCCGCCGAGACGTATTTTTCGACCGAGGTATTCCAGCCCTCCAAGTCGATGTGCTCGTAAATGATTCGTGTTTGTTCGGCAGCCATTGTTTAGCCTTTGTATGCGGGTGAATTGAAATCTCCGCCGCCCTGCGGGGCGTCGAAGGCCGACTTCGGGTCGAGTTCGCCGTTTTTGTCAAGCTCGCCGAGTTTTTCGACGAATTTTTCGGCGTCTTCGGGCACGACTCTCTCGAAGAGCTTGTCGTTTACCTGAACGTTCGGGCCTTTCACGCAGTTGCCCAGACATTCCACAAATTCGAGCGTGTAGATTCCGCGCGTTTCGCCGACGGGGCAGCCTATGCGCTTCGCCAATTCGTGTCCGAGCTTTATAGAGCCCGCCATCGCGCACGAGAGCGTGCGGCACACTTTTATGTGGATTCGCCCGCGCGGCTCCTGCGAGTACATCGGGTAGAACGAGAGCATTCCGTAGACGTCAACGGGTTCGACGCCGAGCTTGCCCGCCGCGAACTTTATTGCGGAGTCGTCGAAATATCCGAATGTCTCCTGAATGAGGTGCATTAGAATCATCGCCGCCGACCGCTTTTGCGGATACTGCGCGATAATCGCGTCGCACTTGGCTTCCAATTCCGAATTGATTTCCATTTTCAGCTCCTAAAAAAATTACCTGTCGCACTCGCCGAGAACGAAGTCGAACGAGCCTAAAATTACCGCCATGTCGCTCATGTGGTGCCCCGGCAGAATTTCCTGCATCGCCGAGAGGCTCACGAACGACGGCGCGCGAACCTTAACCCTGTACGGAACTCCGCCGCCTTTCGACATCACGAAGAATCCGAGCGCGCCCTTGGGGTTCTCCGCCTCGAAGTACGCCTCGCCCGCGGGAATGTCGGGGCCCTGCGTTGTGAGGACGAAGTTGTTAATCAAATCCTCCATGTCGCGCAGAACCTTGTCCTTTTTGGGCAGGACTATTTTCGGGTCGGAAATGTTCACCGCGCCGTCGGGCATTTTTTCTATCGCCTGACGCACAATGCGGATACTCTGGCGCATTTCCTCTATGCGGACAAGCCAGCGGTCGTAGCAGTCGCCGTGGACGCCGATGGGAACGTCGAACTCGTAGTTTTCGTAGCCGAGGTAGGGAAGGTCTTTGCGGAGGTCGTCGGCGACGCCGCTGCCCCTGAGGTTCGCGCCCGTAAGCCCCCACTGCATAGCCTGCTCCGCGCTGACAACGCCGATTCCCGCGGCGCGGTCTACGAAGATTTTGTTGCGCGTAATCAGCGCGTCGATTTCGTCGAGCGCGGGCAGAAACTGGTTTGCGAACGCGTTTACGTTGCCGAGCCAGCCGTCGGGAATGTCGCGGGCAAGCCCGCCGATTCTCGCGTAGGAGGACGTCATGCGCGCGCCCGTGAGCTGTTCGAAAAGCGTCATGAGTTTTTCGCGCTGGGTGAAGCAGTACATGAAGACCGTCCACGAGCCGGCGTCCATGCCGTAGGCGGCAAGGCCTACCAAGTGGCTTGCTATGCGCGAAAGCTCGCAGCAGATAACGCGGATTGCCTTGCAGCGTTCGGTTATCTCGATTCCCGCGATTTTCTCGACGCAAAGGGCAAATGCGATGTTGTTGCACATCGGCGCAAGGTAGTCGAGCCTGTCGGTAAAGGGAATGAACTGGTTGTAGGTGAGGTTTTCGGCGACTTTCTCCTGCCCCCTGTGGAGCTGTCCGACAATCGGGTCGGCGCGGGTGATGAGGTCGCCGTCAAGTTCGAGCTTCATGCGCAGCACGCCGTGGGTTGCGGGGTGCGACGGCCCGATGTTTACAATCATTTTTTCGCCGAGTCTGTCCTCCGCAAGCGACGCGGGTTCGGGATATGTGAATTCTTTTTCCATCTCTTGAAAGGGCTTAAATGTTGTCGGAAGAGTCGCACTGCGTTCTGCGGCTGCGCGGCTCTTTTTGGGCGACGAACTTCACGCCGCCCGACGGCGAATGGAAAGGCCCGCCCTCTTCGGGCGCGGGAACGACTTTCGTCGCGTTTTCGTTGCCCTCGAAAGTCGGCGGAAGCGGGGCTTCCCTGCCTTCGAGGGGAAAGTCTTTGCGGAGCGGGTGCCACGGGTACGAGTCCCACATGAGGATTCTCGCAAGGCGCGGGTGCCCCTCGAAAACGATTCCCATCATGTCGAAAGCCTCGCGTTCGAGCCAGTCCGCCCCCTTGAACACGGGGCAGAGCGACGGCAGTTTCGGCTCTTCCGCGCTTTCGCAGACGGAGACAAGGCGCAGATAGCATTTTTGCGTGTGCGAGAAGAAATGGTAGACCGCGCCGAAGCGGCGGCTTGCGAGGTTCGCGCCGAAATCGACCGCGGAGATGTCGTTGAGGCTCTGGAATTCGAATTTGTCGCGCAGAACCTGCGCGGCTTTTACGAGGTCTTCGGGGCGGCAGTCGAACGAGGGCATTCCGTCCGCGCTTTTGCGCTCCGCCAGAAACGGCAGTTCGGAAAGTATTTTTTCTTTTTCCATATCGAACCCTATTGTTTTGCGAAAAGTTCCCTTGCGGAATGGTCGCCGCGGATTTTGTTTTGAAGAGAAACGAGCGCGTCGAGCAGGGCTTCGGGGCGCGTCGGGCAGCCGCCTACGTAGACGTCCACTGGAATGATTTTATCTACGCCCTGCAATGTCGAATAAGTGCGGAACATGCCGCCAGAGCACGCGCACGCGCCCATCGCCACCACCCACTTGGGAGCCGCCATTTGGTCGTACACGCGCTTGATTGAACCCGCCATTTTGTAGGTTACCGTTCCCGCGACAATCATGCAGTCGCTCTGGCGCGGGGAGAAGCGCATGACTTCCATGCCGAATCTTGCGATGTCGAAGCGCGAGCCGCCGACCGCCATGAGTTCGATTGCGCAACACGCAAGCCCCATCGGCTGCGGCCAAATCGAGTTCGCCCTGACCCAGTTTATAACCGCGTCCAGCTTTGTGTAGACAAAGCCCTGCTCGCTTTTTGCGTCGAATCCTTGCTGAATACACTTATCCATAATGAAAAAAATCGGCACCCATGCTAAGCGACCCAAACGAAAACTCAACAAATTTTTAACTATTAAAAATTGCGCAAGCGGGCGGATTTTTCTTGCAAACCCGCCGGAAAGTGGTTGCGCAAACGCCCGCGTTCCAATCGGAAAGACCGCCCCGCGCCGCCGCAAAAAAGCCTCAAAACTTCCGCAAAAAGCGGAAGCGCGGAAAGCCCCCGATGCGCGGCGGAACGCCCGTCCGCGGCAGACAAGACCGCGCAGCCTATCGGGTTTCGCTTATGTATTTTATTGTTCCGCCCGCCTTGTAGTAGTATTTTTTGAAACGCTCCCAAACGGGAATGTCGGTCTGGCGGCGCGAAAATTCGGAAGTGTCGGAAACCACCATCACGGGTCTTGCGGAGTCTCCCGCGCGGGGCTTTCGGGAAAGCTCCACGTAGTAGACGCCGTGTTTGTAGAGGTCGGGCGAAAACTTTTTCGTGGGGGCGTAGCCCTCTTTGCCCGCGTCCACAACAAGCCTCGCGTAGTTGAGTTCGAGCGGCACTGTCGCAACGCCTTTTGAATCCGCCGCCACGACGTACTCGCGCTGTCCGAAAAGCGGCATGCGCTGGCGGACGTGCACCATGGCGTCGGGAATCGGGCGTTTTGTGGAGTGGTCGCGCACGACGAACTTTGCGTCTATCACATACTCCTGCCCGATTGTCGTCATGATTGTGTTGCGCCTGCCGAAGTACGCCGACATTTCGTTGACGATTTCGCCCGCGTCGGAGGGGAACGCCCTGAACGCCAAGACCCGCGCGGGGTGGCGGGCGGACGGATTTTCGCGCTTGAGCTTCAACTCTGTTTTAAGCTCGTCGCCGATTTTTATGCCCTCGTCGCAGACCGTCGCCAAGCCGTAGCCCTCCTTGCCCGAAATTATCGTCAGGACGCGGGCGGTTTCGTCTATCTTTACCCTGCCCGAAGCGTCCGTCTTGTAAAGCCCGCACGGCGCGAAAGGCGCGACGATGTCGGCGGTGGAGGCGTACACAAACGCTCCCGATACGGGAACACCCGTGTCGGCGTCGCGCACTTCCACCGTGCGTTGGAAAGTTCCGCAAGCCGCCGTCAAAAGGCAGGCGGCAAGAGCGGCGCAAAAAAGAAAAATCCGTCCCATAAGCCGACAAAGTTAAGGCAAAGTCGGGAAAATTGAAACATCAAAATCGGCATTGCGCAAAAAAAAACGCCGAACCATTGCGGCCGGCGTTTCGGAACGGGAAAGCCCCGCCCGCGCTACATGCTCACTTCGACGTGCTTCTTTACGCCGTCGATTGTGATGTCGAACTTCTGCGGCGAAACGCCCGCGCCCGCGGGTTTCTTGTCGGCGGGCGATTTGAGTTTGTAGGCGTCGCGCGGCTTCGTGTAGAGGTCTTCGAGCTGCTGCGGGAACATGGCGTAGATGACGCAATGTTCGTCGTCGTCCTTGATTCCCTTTGCGCGGAGCTGCTTGCGCAGGTCTTCCATGCCCGCGGATTTGAGGTCGGCGGGGCGGCAGTCGATGGGCTCTTTGCCCGAAATCTTCTGCGCCAGCGCGCGGACTTCGGGGTCGACGGGAGCGGGCGTGCGCCCGTAGTAGCCGAGGGCGATGTCCATTGCCTGCGGCGTAAACATCTTCCAGCGTCCGAACTTCACGTTCATCATCGCCTGCGTGCCGACAATCTGCGAAGTCGGCGTTACGAGCGGAATCCAGCCGAGCTTTTCGCGGACATAGGGGACTTCCGCAAAAACCTCCTCGAACTTGTCCTCCATTTTCTGCTCTTTGAGCTGTACGCGGAAGTTCGAAAGCATGCCGCCGGGGACTTGGTAGACGAGCGCGTCGGTGTCGATAACCTCGTTTTTCGGGTTTTCGTAGAAGCCGAGCTTGTCGTAGACGCCCTTGAAATATTCGCGCAGTTCGGCGAGTTTTTTGAGGTCGTAGTCGGGCTTTCTTTCGTGGTCTTCGAGCATTGCGAGCATGCGGGCTGTGTCGGGCTGGCCCGTGCCGTTTGCGAAAGGCGAAATCGAGACGTCGACCGCGTCAACGCCCGCGTCGATTGCCGCGTAGTAGGAAACCGCGCCCATTCCCGCGGTGTCGTGCGTGTGCAGCCACACGGGAATCTTGATGTTTTTCTTCAAGCCCTTGACGATTTCGTAGGTGACGTACGGCGGGATAAGCCCCGCCATGTCCTTGATTACCACCGCCGAGCAGCCCAAGTCTTCAAGCTGGCAGCCCAGTTTTACAAAGCTTTCGACCGTGTGGACGGGGCTTTTCGTGTAGCAGATTGTGCCGTGCGCCTCTTTGCCCGCCTCGTTTACCGCCTTGATTGCGCATTCGAGGTTGCGGGGGTCGTTGAGCGCGTCGAAGATGCGGAAAATGTCCATTCCGTGCTTTGCCGACGCCTTGACGAACGCCTGAACGACGTCGTCGGGGAAGTGCGCGTAGGCGACGATGTTCTGCCCCCTGAAAAGCATCATGTGCTTTGTCTTCGGGCACGCCTTTTTGAGGGCGTCGAGCCTGTCGAACGGGAATTCGCCGAGGAAGCGAAGCCCCGAATCTATCGTTGCGCCGCCCCATGTTTCGAGCGCGCCGAAGCCCATGGAATCGAGAATCGGGCACGCGGGAAGCATCATGTCGGTCGTCATGCGGGTTGCCGCAAGCGACTGGTGTCCGTCGCGCAAAACCGTGTTATTGAATATTACAGGTTTCATATTTTTTAAATATTTTAGACTTTTACTTTCTTCCAAAGTTTGAGAAAATCCGCCCCATAATGTCGGATTGTGTCGCCGACGCGGATTTCCAAGCAATAGAGAAAGCGACATTTGTCCCCGAATTTCAAGGAAAAAAAGTTTTCAAGAAGTGAAAGTCTACATCAGAACATACGGCTGCCAGATGAACGACCGCGATTCCGAAAACATCGCGGCGCAGTTTCTCGAACGCGGCTGGGAAATTACCGAAGACGAAAACGAATGCGACGTCGCCGTCGTAAACACATGCTCCGTGCGCGAACAGGCGGAGCAAAAGGCGATAGGCAAGCTCGGGCACCTCGTCTGGCTGCGCAAGCCTTTCGGCAAAGACTTTCCCGTAGTCGGCGTCGCGGGCTGCATGGCGCAAAACAAGGGCGCGGAACTCGTCAAACTTCTGCCCGACTTGGACTTCGTTGCGGGCGCGCGCCAGACCCACAGGGTTGCCGACATCGCAATAGAAATCTGCGAAATGCGCAAACGCGGAATCAGACACCCCCAACTTCCCCTCGGCGCAAAACGCACCCCGAAAACGAGCGCGGCAATAGTAGACATCTCCGACGACAAAACCTCCCACCTCTTCATCAATAAACATCTTCCCATTACGGGAACAAGAAAGTCGTGCGCGTTCGTCTCAATCATGCAGGGCTGCCAAATGAACTGCTCCTACTGCATTGTGCCGAAAGTCCGCGGAGCGCAACGCTCGCGCCCGACCGACGACATCGTCGGGGAAGTCAAAAAACTCGCCGACGCGGGCGTGCGCGAAATTACCCTTTTGGGACAGGTCGTAAACGCCTTCGGGCGCGAACTCGGGAAAACCGACGGCAAGACGGAATTCGTGCGCCTGCTGGAAAAAATAAACGCAGTGGACGGAATCGCCCGCATTCGCTTCACGTCGCCCCACCCCGCGTTTTTCGGCAGCGACCTCATAGACGCATATGCCGACATTCCAAAACTTTGCGAATACGTCCACCTGCCGCTCCAATCGGGAAGCAACCGCATTTTGAAGGAGATGAGGCGTCCGTACACTGCCGAAAAATTTCTGGAAATTGTAGAAAAACTGCGCTCGCGCAAGCCGAATATCTCCATTTCGACCGACGTAATCGTGGGCTACCCCGACGAAACCGACGCCGATTTCGACGAAACGCGCAGGGTTTTCAAGGCGGCGGACTTCGACATGGCGTTCATCTTCAAATACAGTCCCAGAATGGGAACAAAATCGGCGGAATTGCCCGACTCCGTGCCCGAAGAAGTCAAGGAAGCCCGCAACCAGATACTGCTTGCCGACCTCGCCGAGCAGTCAATGCGCTACCACGACAAGCTCGTAGGCACTACGCAGGAGATACTTGTGGAAGCCCCCGCAAAGCGCGGCGAAAGCCTTTTCATGGGGCGCACGCGCACCCACAGAAAGACCATTTTCCGAGCATCGCCCGACCTAATCGGCAAGCTCGTAAACGTAAAAATCGCCAAGGCAACAATCACCGCCCTTGAAGGCGAAATCGTCTGATTAACCGCGCCGCGCATATTACGATATGCAAAACATGCCGTTTAGACCAATCGCCCTTGCCGACAAAAAGCTGTTCGAGCTTGCCCGCGCCGAAAACCCGACCGACAGCTGCGAGCAAACTTTTGCCGTAAATTTTGCGTATTCCGACAATTACAACACGCAAATTGCCGTCTGGAACGGGCGCGTTGCAGTCTACAAACCCGAACATAAAATCCTCCACTACCCGATTGGCGCAGACACAGAACCGCGACAACTTCTTGAATACGCAAAATTTGCGGAGCGCAACAACGCGCCGTTCGACTACATCTACGACGCCCCGCCCGACTACGCCGAAAAATTCCCCGACGCCTCCGAATTTTTCGACATTCTGCAAAGCGACGGCGACGCCGACTATATTTACAATACCGAAGACCTGCGCGAGCTAAAAGGCGCGCTTTTGCGCAAGAAGCGCAACCACATCAAGCACTTCGAAACGGCGAACCCGCACTGGACTTTCGGCGAAATAGATCCCGCAAACATCGACGAGGCCCGCGAATTTGCCGCCGCCCGCGCCGCCGATTTCGACGCAGTGGCAATGCAAAAGGCGTTCGCAAATTTCGCCGACGCGGGGTTTTCGGGCATAATATTGAGAAACGAAGCCCGACAAATTGCGGGACTTGCCGTTTTTGCAAAAATTTCCGACACAATGGCGGACACGGTCTTCGAGAAATCGGAAAAATCCGAGCGCGGCGCGGCGCAAATGCTCGTAAAAATTGAAGCCGAATATCTTACAAAGCGCGAAGTCATTTTCATGAACCGCGAACAAGACCTCGGCGAACCCAATTTGCGGCAGGCGAAGAGGTCGCTCGACCCCGCAAGAATGTACGCGCGGCTGTCGCTTGTGCCGACAAAGCAATGAACTACGAAATTAAAAAGCTCGACCCAAACGCTTCAAAAATCGAAGCACAAGTCGCGAGGCTCTATAAACTTGCGGGCTGGATAGACCAGTCGGCAAGCGACTTTTCGCCCACAAAAAAAGCCCTCCAAAACTCGCACTGCGCCTACGGCGCGTTTGTCGGCGGGCAAATGGTCGGCTTTTTCAGGGCTATTTCCGACAAAGTGGGCGACGCCTACCTGCTCGACATGTTCGTAGAGCCTGAATTCCGCAAAGCGGGAATCGGAACAGCCCTCTGCCGCGCGGTTGTCGAAAATTTGAAGCGCGACGGAATAGACTGGATAACATGCATTTCCACACCCGAAGGCAAGCGCGTTTACGAAAAACTTGCCTCCGAGATGCCCTCCCACATTCCGTTCAAATTCTAAATACCACGCGGCAACGCCTGCACCCAATATGGGAACATTGTGGGCAAATTTTGCGCCGAATTTGCCGCCGCTAAAAAAACTCGCGGCGCGTCGGCTTTAAGCCGCGTTAAAATTTTGCAAAAAAGAGCACTTCTTAGCCCAACGACGCATTCAGACTCCCCCTGCTCCGTCTTTATTGCAGGGTTGCGTTAAAGCCCGCCTTTTTAAAAATCTCCAAAGCCCTTGCGCGCTGCTCTTTTGAAAGCTCCGCGGAAGAGTCGAGCCTATACGGAATGCCGAGCGATTCCCATTTTGGGACACCAAGCGTGTGATAGGGCAGCAAATCGACCCGCGTTATGGAGCGGTATTTTTTCAGAAATTCCGCAAGGCGCGTTAGATACGCTTCGTCGGCGGAATAGCCGTTGACGAGCACAACGCGGATATGGATTTCCTTGCCGCGCGAGTTCAGGTATTCCAAAAACGCGAGAACCCTGTCGTTGGACTTTCCCGTAAGTTTTTGATGTACCGCAGGGTCGAGATGTTTTATATCGAGCAGAAAGAGGTCGGCAAGCTCTACGATTTTCGCCGCCGATTCGGGGTTTTCGATATGCCCGCAGGTATCGACCGCAATCGAAATTCCCTCCTTTTTCAGGATTCCGAAAAGCTCTTCGAGAAACGGAATCTGCATGAGCGGCTCGCCGCCCGACACAGTGAAGCCGCCGCCCGAAAACGCGAAAAACTCCCTGTATTTAAGGACGTCCGCGGCGACATCTTCGGCGGTACGGGCGGTGTACTCCGCCGCGCCCCAAGTGTCGGGGTTGTGGCAGAACGCGCAGCGGAACGGACAGCCCTTCAAAAACAGCACATACCGAAGCCCCGGACCGTCGAGCGCGCCCATTGTTTCAACCGAATGTATTTTCCCGATACTCACGCAAAAAATAATCGGCAAACGGGCGCGGATTACAAGAAAATCCGACAACTCCGCGCCGAAAACGCGAAAAAAAGCGGACTCCGAATCATTCCGAAAGAAATGCCGCGCCCCGCACCCGTCCGCAATACCACAGCCACCGCATTGCCGAAAAAAAAGGCGGAGTCCGAAGACTCCGCCGAAATCGGGGAATGAAAATTTCGCCCTACTTTCTGCGGCGGCAGACTGCGAGCGCAAGCGCGACAGCCCCGAAAATCGCCGCCCATTCTGCGGGTTCGGGAATCGCCGTTGCGAAGTAGTATGCCTGCGAGTCAATCGTCGTCTTGCCGAAGCGAAGCTTGTCTTCGCCCATTTTGGAATTTGTGGTGGGGTCGAAGAACGCGATTGTCTGTTCTGCGCCCGCGTGGCTGATTGTAATTTCGCCGTCAACAAAGCCCTCCGACGTTACCATTGATTCGAGAAACAATACCGTGCCGTCGATTTCGCCGTTAACGAGCGAAATATAGCAAGTCTTTCCCGAAAGCGCCGGCGGCATCCAGCCCGACGCCGCTTTCACGAAAAGGTTTGCGCCGTCGGTGAGCGAAAGGTTGAAGGCGTTGTTGATGTCCGTGCGAATGTCCAAGTCTATCGACTGGTCCGCCGACATGTTCAGGTTGATTTGTCCTGCGGCGTCAACGAACAGACGGGTGCTGTATTTTGCCGCCCCCGCTTTCAACACGTTTGCCTTGTGGAGGTTGAGGTTGAGCGTTCCGTATTGCGCAACCGCGGTGTCGGTAATAATCGTGCCGAGGTAGCCCTTTTCGACATTGATTGTAAGAGCGCCATCGTTGTGGTCGCCGTAGCTTGTAGCCAAGCCCGATTTCAGCTTCATACCGACCGTTGCGCCGTCCTTGAAGTTCAAAACCGAGTTGCCTTTTGCGCCCAGCGCATACGCGCCGCTACTAACCTTTGCCGTACCCGTAATTTCAAGCCCTTTCAAGGCGTCTTTTGTGAAATTTACGGTGATGTCTTCAAGAACAAATGCGTTCGAGCTTGGGTTTGTCTTGATGTTATCGACAGTGCCCTCGTTTACGCCGTCCGTACCCGAAATGTAGTAAATGGTGGACGTGTCGATTGCGGACTCCGTTTCCGTGAACTGGAATGTGTCGGCAAAGAGCGACCCCGCCGCCAGTGCAAACACCGAATATGTAAGTTTTCTCATATGCTTATACTCCTTTTATTGTTAAATGCGCCGAAAGATACAGTATTGTGAATACTGTGCATCGCAATTTTACTTTAACATGTTGATAAATGATATTATTCCCCAAAGAGGGAAATGCCCGCGCGAAAAAATTGCGCGAAGCAAAAGATTCGCCAATTTCACCCTACTTGTTTTGTTAAAGGAATTTCGAAGCATTTTTGACTTTTTTATTTGACACAGTATTCACAATACTGCGCCCGCGCCCTCCGAACTTGCGCACAAAAAAAGACGCGCCCTGCGGCGCGTCTTTCGCACAAATTCCCAAACTGGGAGCGGTTAGAATTTCGAGTGGAATGTTCTCGAAATAACGTCCATCTGCTGGGGTTTTGTAAGCTTTATGAAGTTTACCGCATAGCCCGAAACGCGGATTGTAAGCTGCGGGTATTTTTCGGGGTGTTCCATTGCGTCCATGAGCGTTTCGCGCATGAGAACGTTGACGTTCAAATGCTGTCCGCGCTTTGCCATGTAGCCGTCGATAAGCCCGCAGAGGTTGGAGACTTTCTCCGAATCGGTCTTGCCGAGCGAATTCGGAAGAATCGAGAACGTGTTGGAAATGCCGTCCTTTGCGTGCTCGAACGGGAGCTTTGCAACCGAGCACAGCGACGCCAGCGCGCCGCTCGAATCGCGGCCGTGGAACGGGTTTGCTCCGGGGGCGAAGGGAACGCCCGCCTTTCTGCCGTCTGGGGTGTTGCCCGTCTTTTTGCCGTAGACGACGTTCGAGGTAATTGTGAGAATCGACTGCGTCTGGATTGCGTCGCGGTATGTGGGCAGTTTGCGGATTTTGTCCATGAACTGCTTGACAAGCCCCGTCGCGATAGAGTCAACCCTGTCGTCGTTGTTGCCGTATTTGGGATAGTCGCCCTCGATTTCGAAGTCTACGGCGATGCCCTGCTCGTTGCGGATTGCCTTAACTTTCGCGTATTTGATTGCCGAGAGCGAGTCTGTTACGACCGAGAAGCCCGCGATGCCGCAGCCCAACTTGCGAACAACGTCCTTTTGCATGAAAGCCAACTGCGCCTTTTCGTAGTAGTACTTGTCGTGCATGAAGTGGATTATGTTGAGGGCGTTGACGTATGTGCGGCTGAGCCAGTCCATCATTTTGTCGAGCTTTTGGCAGACTTCGTCGTAGTCGAGGTACTCGGAAGTGATGGGCGTCATGCCCTTTGCCACGAGCGCGCCCGTGCGTTCGTCCACGCCGCCGTTGATTGCGTAGAGGAGAGCCTTTGCGAGGTTTGCGCGCGCGCCGAAGAACTGCATTTCCTTGCCGATAATCATGGGCGAGACGCAGCAGGCGATTCCGTAGTCGTCGCCGAAAGCGGGGCGCATGAGGTCGTCGTTTTCATACTGGATAGCGGAGGTCGCAATCGACGTTTTTGCGCAGAACGCCTTGAACGGCTCGGGAAGCTTTGCCGACCAGAGAACCGTGAGGTTCGGCTCGGGCGCGGGGCCGAGGTTCGAGAGCGTGTGGAGCATGCGGAAGGAATTTTTTGTGACGAAAGTCCTGCCGTCGTCGTTCATGCCGCCGAGAGATTCGGTTACCCAAACGGGGTCGCCGCTGAAAAGGTCGTTGTATTCGGGCGTGCGGAGGAAGCGCACCATGCGGAGCTTGATGACGAAGTCGTCCACAATTTCCTGAACCGCGCTTTCGTCGAGAACGCCGCGGGCCAAGTCGCGCTCGGCGTAGATGTCGAGGAAGCTCGTGGTGCGGCCGAGCGACATCGCCGCGCCGTTCTGGTCTTTCACCGCCGCCAGATACGCAAAATACGTCCACTGGACGGCTTCGCGGAAGTTCGTTGCGGGCTTGGAAATGTCGATTCCGTAGAACGACGCCATGCGGCGGATTGCCTCCAACGCCTCGATTTGCTCGGAAAGTTCCTCGCGCTCGCGGATAACTTCGGCGGTCATGAGGGCGTCGTCGGTTTCGGCTTTTTCGCGCTTCTTGTCTTCGATGAGAATGTCGATTCCGTAGAGGGCGAGGCGGCGGTAGTCGCCGATTATTCTGCCGCGGCCGTAGGCGTCGGGCAGCCCCGTGATAATCGCGGAGTGGCGGGCGGCCTTGATGTCGGGCGTATAGGCGTCGAACACGCCCTGATTGTGCGTCTTGCGGTATTTTGTGAAGATTTCCTTCACGCGCTCGTCCTCTTTAAGTCCGTACGCCTCGCAGGAGGAGTGCACCATGCGGTATCCGCCGCAGGGCATGATTGCGCGTTTGAGGGGCGCGTCGGTTTGGAGACCCACGATAAGCTCGGCGTCTTTGTCGATGTAGCCGGCCTTGTGCGAGTCTATCGCGGAGGGAGTGGAAACGTCGGCGTCGAGACAGCCGTTTTTCTCGATTTCCTTTTTCATCAGAACAAGCACCTTTTTCCAAAGTGCATTAGTGCGCTCCGTAGCGGGAGCGAGGAACGAGTCGTCGCCTTCGTAGGGAGTGTAGTTGAGTTTGATGAAGTCGAGCACGTCTACCGACTCCGTCCACTTGCCGGTCTTGAAACCGTCCCAAGCCTGTTTTGTATTTTCGATTTTCATTGTGTGTAAAAAGTACGGGAGTTAAGGGTAAAAATTCCTCAATTTTTATGCCGACAATCAATACCCCTAAAAGTTTTCGTGTAAACCAAAATCGGCGCGAAAAAAAAATTAAACTGTTTAATCGGCACAGGCGCAGCCGAAAATGAAAGAAAATGCAATACATTTCAACACTTTCAAATATAACGACAAGAAATTAAACTTGACGCGAAGCGCAAAAAACGGATAATGATTTTATGAAAAAGTTTATTTTTACAGCAACAATCGCGCTTTCGGCGGCGTTGGCGTTTGCCGACAAACCTTTCGACACCACGGTGGGGGAATTTTTCAAAAATCCCGTGGGATATTCGCTCGAAAGCCCGACGTTCTCGTGGAAACTTCCGGTAGGCGAGGAAAACTCCGTTCAAACAGCCTACCAAATAGCGGTGATGAAAACGCCCGACGGCAAGGGCGAAATCCCCGTGTGGGACAGCGGGAAAGTGCTTTCGTCGCAGTCGGTGAAAGTGCCCTACGGCGGCAGGCCGCTTTCCTCGCGCGAACGCCTCTACTGGCGCGTGCGCTACTGGGACGCCGACGGCAACGCGTCGGACTGGTCGGACGCAAATTTCTTCGAAGCGGGGCTTTTGAACAATTCGGACTGGTCAGCGAAATGGATTTTCTCGCCGGAGCCGCGCATTTCGAAAACGGTTAAAATAAACCGCCCCTCGCACAAAAACGAACACGTTGCAGACTACCTCCCGCCGACCTACCTCCGAAAAGAGGCGGACTTCGGCAAGAAAATAAAGTCGGCGCGCCTCTACGTCGCAAGCCGCGGCATTTTCCAATTCTACATCAACGGCAAGAAAGTCGGCAACGACTTCTGGGGCACGGGCTGGACAGACTACAAGACAAGAATCCAAACCAACACCTACGACATCACGAAAATGCTCTGGCGCGGCAAAAATACCTTCGGGGCGATAATCGCCGACGGCTGGTATTCGGGCAGAATGAGCTCGAACAAAAAATCGCGCGGCTTCTACGGAGACCGCCCAGAAATCCTCGCGCAAATAGAGGTGGAATACGCCGACGGCTCGCGCGAAACGGTGGCGACCGACGCCTCGTGGAAATACTCCTACGGCGCGATTCTCTACTCAGACATCTACGACGGCGAAGCCTACGACGCCCGCAGGGAAATGCCCAACTGGAACAAAAACGGCTTCGACGACTCCGCGTGGAAAACGCCCGCCGAAAAGAACGTAGAGGCAAAGCCGCTTCTCGAACCGCGCCGCAACCAGCCGATTGTCATAAAAGACATTCTCACGCCAGTCTCCGTCAAAAAAGTCGCAAAGGGCACTTACATTTTCGACCTCGGGCAGAACATCGCGGGCTGGGCGCGGATAAAAATCCCCGCCCGCTACGGCAAAACCGTAAGGCTGCGCTTCGCCGAAATGCTCCAGCAGGACGGCACGCTCTACACCGACAACTACCGCTCCGCGCTCTCGGAAGACTTCTACACAAGCGCGGGCGGAATCAGACCCGACGAATGGGAGCCGCTCTTCACCTACCACGGTTTCAGATATGTGGAGCTTAGCGGTCTTTCCGACGAAATCGAACCTCAGACTGACTGGGTAAGCGGCGTCGTGCTCTACAACGACATGCCCGACACGGGCTCGTTCTTCTGCTCGAAGCCGAAAATCAACGCCCTCCAAAACTGCATACGCTGGGGACAGCGCGCAAACTTCTTCTCCACGCCCACAGACTGCCCGCAGCGCGACGAACGCCTCGGCTGGACGGGCGACGCGCAGGTGTTCGTTCCCACCGCCGCGTTCAACATGGACGTCTCGGCGTTCTTCACAAAGTGGACGCTCGACCTCGCCGACTCCGCAAAGAAATTCGGAGCTCCCGCGGCAATCGCGCCCGCGGTGTTCGGGGCGCAGGGCAGAGCGGCTTGGGCGGACGCAATCGCAATCTGCCCGTGGGAAATCTACGCGGCTTTCGGCGACAAAAAAATTCTCGAAAACAACTACGAGGCAATCGCCGGCTGGGTTGAATACATGAGGAAAACCTCGAAAGACCTTATCCGCCCCGACGCGGGCTTCGGCGACTGGCTGCAACCCAACGGCAAGCCGAACCCCGCCCACTCCGACGCTCCCAGAGACCTCATCGGCACGGCGTATTTTGTCCGCAGTACGGACATCGCCGCAAAGGTTGCGAAAATCCTCGGCAAAGAAGCCGACGCAAAACGCTTCGAAAAGCTCGCCTCCGACGTGCGCGCCGCGTTCGTCAAGGCGTACGTCTCGCCCGACGGCACGGTAAAAAGCGACAGCCAGACGGCGTACCTGCTGACGCTCGCGTTCGACATCGCCCCCGAAACCTCGCGCGAAAAAATCTTCGGCAAACTCGTCTCCGCAATCAAGCGCGACGGGTGCAGGCTAAACACGGGCTTTGTGGGAACGCCGCTTCTCAACCCCGTCCTCACGCGCTTCGGCAGAATGGACTTGGCGTACAGGCTCGCCAACAACGAAGGCTATCCGTCGTGGATATTCCCCATTAATCAGGGCGCAACCACAATGTGGGAACGCTGGAACAGCTACTCGCACGAAAAGGGCTTCGGCTCGGCGGGCATGAACTCGTTCAACCACTACGCATACGGGGCAATCGGACAGTGGCTCTACAAAGACGTTGCGGGCATTTGGCGCGACGAAAACGCCCCCGGCTACAAAAACATACTCTTCCAGCCCAAGCCCGGCGGCGGCTTCACGTTCGCAAACGCCACGCACGAAACCCCCTACGGAACGGCGTCGTCATCGTGGAAAATCACCGACGGCGTAATGGAGTGGACGGTGGTAATTCCGCCGAACGCAACGGGCAAAATCACATTCCCCACACGCAACGCAAACAGCATTCGCGTAAACGGACGCCCGCTCGCAACAAGCGCGCTGACATTCGACGACGGCTTCCCGACAATCGAAAATGCGCCAAGCGGCACTTACGAAATCCTCCTGCGCCCCCACTGCGCTGGCGAACCGTGCAAAGCCGCAAAATAGAGCGTCGGAAACTTCTAAAAACAAAGACGGACTCCCCCGCAAGGGGAAGTCCGTCTTTTATTACATACAAAACGCGCAAAACAAAACCCGCGGCAAAAAAAACACCGAAATTCAAAAGCCCGCCGCGTCCTCCAACCAAGCCCGCCGCATGAACGATTGAGAACGCCGCGCAACCGCGCCCGCCGTTATTTTGCGGAAGTCGGCACGAGAGATTTCGAATACGGTTGCGGGGCTTCGTCCTCGGCGGGAATTATCTTTCGCGCCCGAAGCTCCTCTTTCGAAACGGGGGTGAGGTAGAACTCCTCCGACTCGTTCGTGGGGAAGGGAGTTTTTATGGGAGCGGCAAAATCTATCACCTCTTCAACAGTCTTGCCGTCGAGCATTTTTGCGACGTCGGTCTCGGTGAGTTTTTTCTGCTCGGCGTCGTACATGATTTTTGCGACCGCCGCGGAAAAGCGGCGTTGCTTGTCGAGCGACACGCCTATGAGCATTCGCCCGACGCTCGCGTTGAAAGACTCCGCGCTCCTGCCGTCAACGCGCTTGGCAGTCCCCCTGAGCTGGGGAGTCATCGACTTTGCGAGGGCGACGATTTCGTCGGCGGTCTTGCCGTCGACAAGCTCGACATATTTTTTGTGCGCGGCGGTCTCGCCGTATTTCTGCGAAAGCACGACGCCGATTGTCGCCATTGCGGAGGCGAACGCCTGCTGCTGCCCGTCGTTTTCGATGGCGGTCAACGCCTCGAAAAACGTCTCCTGCAATTTCTCGTTCGAGCTTGCGTCGATTTTCTTCGCGCCGCCGAACGCCGCCGCGGCGGCAAAAAGCAGTATAATAAATGCCGACAAAACCTTTTTCATGTTTGCGATGTTTATAAAATTGACACGAAAGGCAAACGTAAATTACCTTTAAGGTATGAAGAAATATCTGTTGGTTTTAACGGCAATTTTTGCGGTCTCCGAACTGTTCGCGCTCGGATTCTCCACTGTAATCAAGGGAAAATCGGGAAAATTCTCGACCTGCGAATGGGAGTCAGACCCCCACAACAACCCCGTCCCGATGAAGGGCAAACCCGGTCGCAAAGACTATGTTTGGCTGAAAACCGGAAACAAAGACTTCGTTATCGACATGCCCGTCGAATGCAAAGGGCTTTCCGTAATGTACGACACCCGCGCGGTAATGGACGGCAAAAAGCTCACCACAAAAGAGATTTACTTCAACCACGGCGGCTGGAACAAGTCGGTAAACTTCCTGAAATTGCGCAAGTGCCAAGTTGCGCTCAACGGCTCGCTGCAATTCTCGGTTTGGGAAAAATGCAAGGAAATGGGCAGCAGCACATTATATCTTGAAGACACAAAAATGGACATGACGGGCAACATCATGTTCACAATGCCCGCAATATACGTCAAGCCCGTAAAAAACCACTCTGGCGCGACGATTGACCTCACGGGCAACTCGCAAATTAACGCCAAGGGCGAACTTGTGCTCGACTCCATCATGGCGGAAATGCCCGATCTCCACTTCCGCCTCGTCTTCAACGAAAAGGACGGCAAAATGCCGTCGATTTCAATCAAGAACGCGAACGTCTCGAATGCGGAGCTTAAAGTAAACGTAAAGGGAAAGCTCAAAAAAGGCGTCTACCCGCTCTTGGCAAGCACGGGGAAAAAAGCCCCCACAGGCAAATTCCGCTCGATAACGTTCAACGGCAAAAACGTTTCGCTCGGCTCGACCACGGCGCAGGGCGGGCTTGACTACACAATCAAGCTCGGCTCGCTCGACGGCAAAAGCCAGAAAGACTACATTCTGGAAGTCAAGTAGCCGCAAACGGAATTTAAGAACCGCACGCGCCGCAAAACACGGCGCGTTTTTTGCGCCCAGCGCGCGGCTGAAAAGCGGGAAACACCATTTCCGCCGACGCGTTGCGGACAAACCGCCACACCCGCCCCCTACTGCGCTATTTTTTTACTTGACTTGAAAGAATATAGATAGAATTATTTGACACAGACTCGGAGTGGGCTTTGCCCGCTCTTTTTTGTCTACACGCAAAAATACCGAAAATTACACAATTAAATCCCGAAAGAATATAATATGAGCAACAGCAGCGAAATTTTGGCAATTCTCGAATACATGGAAAAAGAGAAGCAGATAAGCCGTCAGGACATGATTGAATCAATCGCGGCGGCAATCAAAAATGCTGCCTCCAAGAGCGCGCATGCGGGATACGACCTTAAAATCGACATCAACCCCAAGTCGGGCGCGCTGAAATCGTGGGCGCTGCTTACGGTAAGCGACAGCGTCGCAGACCCCGCAACGCAAATCCACATCGACAAGGCGAAACTCATCAAGCCCGACGCCCAAATCGGCGACGTCATCGAACGCGAAATAGACCTTTCCAACCTCGGACGCATCGCGGCAAAGAACGTATACCAGAGCATAATCCAGAAAGTCCGCCAGTTCGAAAAGGAGAGAATTTTCGACGACTATAAAGACGTTGTGGGCGACATCGTATCGGGCACCGTTCGCCGCCGCGAAAAGGGCGCGTTCGTAGTGGACCTCGGCAAGGCCGAGGCTATCATGCCCAAGCGCGAATGCGTCCCCGGCGAAGACTACGGCGCGGGCGAAAGAATCCGCTGCCTGCTTCTGGAAATAGACAACTCGCCGCGCGGCCCGGAAATTATCCTCAGCCGCGCAAGCTACAAATTCGTGCGCAGACTCTTCGACTTGGAAGTCTCGGAAATCGCCGACGGCTCGGTCAAGATTGAGGCAATGGCGCGCGAACCCGGCTACCGCACGAAGATTGCCGTAAGCTCCGCAGACCCCCGCATCGACCCCGTGGGCGCGTGCGTCGGCGCGGGCGGCTCGCGAGTGAAGAGCATTGTCAGAGAGCTTAACGGCGAGAAAATCGACGTCATCAAATACTCGCCCGACCCGATTACACTCTTGGAAGAGTGCATTAAACCCGCAGTCGCAAAGAACGTAAAGGTGGACAATTTCAACAAAATCATTTCGTTCGAAGTGTCCGAAGCCGACCTCTCGGTGGTAATCGGGAAGCGCGGCTCGAACGCGAAACTCACGTCGCGCCTGTTGGGCTGGAAGCTCGACGTCGTAAAAGAGGCGGCGGAAGTTGCGGGATTCGACGAAAAGATTGTGCAGGCGGCGGAATCGCTCGCAAAGGCGTTGCCGACGCTCTCGTTCGAAGAGCTTTGCATGCTCGTAGACAGGGGCTTCACCACCCTCGAAGCTTTCGAAGGCGCGGAAGCGCACGACCTCGTGAATGTCGGCTTTGACGAAGCCGAAGCCGCAAAAATCATCGAAGCGGTAAGACAGCATCAGGCGCAATAGAACTTTGCGGAAAAGAACAAGTAAAAAACAGGGCTATAAATGAGCATCAGAATACACGCCTTAGCCAAGGAACTAAACATACCGAGCAAAGAGCTGATTGATTTCATCAACCAGCGCAAAGACAAATACGGCTTGGAGATTAAAACGTCGTCCAACGCAATCGCGCCCCTGTATGCCGAAGAAATAGCCAACGACTACAAAGCAACCGCGACGGCGGCAAACGCAAAGCCCGAAGCCGCCGCAGACGCCGCTCCCGCGCCCGAAAAGGCGGAAGAACCTAAAAAGGTCGTAAAGACTGCGGCGGAAGTCGAAGCCGAAAAGAAGGCGGAGGAAGCCGCAAAAAAGGAGGAGGCCAACCCCGCCCCCAAAGCGGAGGAACAAAAAGCGGCAACACCGCCGCCCCCGCCCCCAGCTCCCGCGGTGAAAACGCCCCCGACGGTCTCGAAACCGCCCGTCATGACGCCCCCGCCCGCGCCCGTGCGCAAACCCGCGCCGGTAGTTCCGCCGCCCTTTGTGTCGCGCCCGAAAATTTCAATGCCCTCCGTACCGCCGAGCACTCCGAGGCAGGAGCAGAACAGGCAGCCCGAAGTGGTCATCAGGAGCGAACCGAAACAGCCGCCGCGCGTGCAAATGCCCTCGCGCCCCGCGTCTTCCGCTCACGCTGTGCCGCCGATTAACCGCGCTCCCGCGCCGGTCGTTCCGCCCGTGCCGTCGCGCAGCCCCGCGCCGCTCGTGCCGCCTATGGCGCGCCGC
>DHMA01000216.1 GCA_002405555.1 Opitutia bacterium UBA4654 | reverse complement strand
CCCCGACTGCTACGGCATCGACATGAGCGAAATAGGCAAGTTCATAGCATTTCAGGCGGCGATTAAACTGCTCAAAGAAACGGGCAATTCGGAAGTCGTAAAAGAGGTTTACAGGCTCTGCGTGGAGCAGAAAGACAAGCCCGCAAACGAAATGGTAAACCACGTCCGCAAAATCTACGACAGATTTACCGACGACGAAATCACCAAAAAGGTAAGCGAACTCGTCTACCCCAAAAACGTGGAATGGAACGGCGAAGTGGAAATCGTATTCCAGACTATCGACGACCTCCACAAGTCAATCACATCGTGCACGGGCGACTGGTATTTTACGGGAGACTACCCCACCCCAGGCGGATACAAAGTGCTCAACAACGCTTTCATAAACTACTACGAAAATCGGGAAGGCCGCAGCTACTAACACGGCGGCGGCTCGCGCCGACAGCGTAAATAAGATGAAAAGCGACAGAAAAATCGCCGATTTTTCGTGGCACGGCGGACGGGCTTCGGGCGTGTTCCTGCACATATCGTCGCTGCCGTCCGAATACGGAATCGGAAACATCGGAAGCGCGGCGGACGCGTTTTTGGACTTCCTCGAAAAATCGGGAATGACGTGGTGGCAGATTTGCCCGCTGGGGCCTACGGGCTACGGAGACTCGCCCTACCAGTCGTTCTCGACATTCGCGGGCAACCCGTATTTTATCGACCTTTCGGAGCTTGTCGAAAAGGGGCTGCTTGAAGAGTCGGAACTCGAACCGCTCAAAAAACTCCCGCGCGACAGGTGCGACTACGGCGCAATCTACAACAACGTGCCCGCCCTGCTGCGCCGCGCCGCATCGCGCTGGAAGGCGTCGAAACCCGACGGAAAAAAGTTCGAGAAATTCTGCGCAGAAAACGCCGACTGGCTCGACGCCTACGCGCTTTTCACCGCCCTCAAACGCGAATTCGGCGGAAAGCCGTGGTACGAGTGGGACAAAAAATCCGCAAACTTCAAGTCGGCAAAAAACGCGGAAATTTCCGAGGAGGCGCGGGAGGAGGAGTTCGCCGTAAAATTCGCGCAGTGGGTGTTCTTCGCCCAGTTCGAACGCTTCAAGGCAAAGGCAAAAAAGGCGGGAATAGGCATTTTCGGAGACCTGCCGATTTTCGTCGCCCACGACAGCGCGGACGTCTGGAGCAACGCCGAAATTTTCGAGCTTAATAAAGACGGCACGGCGCGGAACGTCGCGGGGGTAGGTCCCGACTATTTTTCGGCGGACGGACAGCTCTGGGGCAACCCGCTCTACGACTGGAAAAACAAAAAGGCGGAAGTCTACGAATTTTGGCGCAGACGCGTGGCGGCGGCGGCAAATATGTACGACGCAATCAGGTTCGACCATTTCAGGGGCTTTGCCGACTACTGGTCGATTCCCGCAAAAACCGCAGACGCCCGCAAAGGCTCGTGGAAAATCGGCCCCGGGGTAGATTTCTTCAACTTTCTAAAAAGACATTTCCCCGACGAAAAGTTCGTCGCCGAAGACCTCGGACTGCTCTCGGAACGCGCATGCAATTTGCGCGACAGCCTGAAAATTCCCGTGATGGCGGTAATGCAGTTCGCGTTCGGAAGCGACGCGTCGAACCCGTATTTTCCGCACAACGTCAAGCGCGACTGCGTGTACTACACGGGCACGCACGACAACGACACCGCATGCGGCTGGTACGCGTCGGCGGACGAAAAGGCGAAAGACCAGCTGCGCCGCTACTTCCGCTCGGCGGGCGACGTTCCGAATTGGGACATGATACACGCGGCAATGCTGAGCGTTGCGCGGCTTGCGGTAATCCCGATGCAGGATATTTTGGGGCTGCCGTCGAACTGCCGCTTCAACACCCCCGGAAAGCCCGACGGCAACTGGCAGTGGCGCATGACCGCCGAAAGCTTGGAACTTGCAAAAGCCCAAAACTCGCCCTATTTGAAATCGCTGGCTGTTTTGGGAGGCAGATTTGCCGAAAATAATGTTGAAAAATAAAACCGTCGAAAAAAAATAAAGACAATGAGCGAAGAACATCAACAGGCGGAACGCGAATTAAAGGGATTGCCCGTGTCGAAAGGCATAGCGCAGGGCGAGGCGTTCGTTATGTTGAGGCGCGAACTCGAAACGCCCGTATACGAAATACGCGACTCCGACAAACCCGCGGAAATCGAACGCTTCCAAAACGCAATCCTCAAAACCCGCGCCGACATACAGCAGATAAAGTCGGAGCTGTCCGAAACGGTCGGCGACGCGGAATCGGGGATTTTCGATGCGCACCTGCTTGTGCTCGAAGACGTGGCAATCATGCAGGAAACGCTCGCGACGTTCCAAAAGGAGCATTTCAACATCGAGTACTGCTACTCGAACGTAATCAACAAATTCATCGACGCGTTCGAAAAAATAGACGACTCGTTTATCCGCGAAAGAATCTGCGACCTCAAAGACGTGTCGCGGCGCGTGATAGCGAACATGCTGGGAATCGAGACGTCGAAAATCGGCGCGCTTTCCGACCCGCTGATTCTTGTAAGCTCCGACTTCGCGCCGTCGGACTTCGCGCTCGTAGACAAAAGCAAAATCCTCGCAATCGTTACGGAAAAAGGCTCGCAGACAAGCCACACGGCGATTCTCTCGCGCTCGCTCGGCATTCCGTGCATTGTGGGCGTCGACGGCGTTGCCGACAAAATTTCGTCGGGCGAATTCCTGCTGGTTGACGGCTACAACGGAAACGTCGTTGTGAACCCGTCGCGCGACACGCTCTGCCACTTCACGGAAATAGAGTCGGTGCACCGCGAAATCCAAAAGGTTTTCGACACGTCGCTGCCCTACCCCTCGATAACCGCCGACGGCAAGGAATTTAAAATAGAGCTTAACATAAGCTCCGCCGCCGACATTCCCGAAGGCGCAATGAGCTATTGCGACGGCGTCGGGCTTCTGCGCACAGAAAATTTCTTCCTCGACAGCGGCTCGTTCCCCGACGAGGACGCGCAGTTCGAGGTCTACAAAAACGCGGCGGTCGCCGCATGCGGCAAACCGATAACAATCCGCACGCTCGACCTCGGCGGAGACAAAAACCTGAACCTCATGAAAATGGTAAACAAAGAGGAAAATCCGTTCATGGGATACAGGGCAATCAGGTTCTGCCTCGACCACAAAGACATTTTCCTCACGCAGCTGAAAGCAATACTCAGGGCGAGCGCGTTCGGCAAAGTGAAAATCATGCTGCCGATGATAAACTCGATTCGCGAGGTCGAACGCTCGCGCGTGCTGATTGAACAGGCGAAGGACGAGCTTGCGGCGGCGGGAATAGCTTTCGACAAAAACATTCAGGTCGGCGCAATGATTGAAGTTCCGAGCGCGGCAATTACAGCCGACATCATCTGCGACGTCTGCGACTTCATAAGCATCGGCACGAACGACCTTATCCAATACATTCTGGCGGTAGACCGCGTAAACGACATGGTTGCCTACCTCTACGAGCCTACCCACCCCGCGGTAATCCGCACGCTCGACATGGTTGTCTCGGCGGCGCAAAAGGCGAACATTCCCGTCTGCGTATGCGGAGAGCTTGCGGCAGACCCGATTTTCGCGCCGCTTCTGCTCGGAATGGGCGTTAGCGAATTCAGCATGAGTCCGAAGTCGGTCAACGAAATCAAATTTTTGCTGAGAAAAACGAAATACGAAACCGCCCGCGCGCTCAGAAACGAAATACTTTCGCTCAAACGCGCGCGGCACATCGTAAGCAGGCTGCGCACGTTCCACTACGAATCAATGCAGCCGTATCTTAAATAGCATGCCCGATTTATGCGAAATGCTCCGCAGGCTCAAAGAATGCGGAATTGCTTGCACGACGGATGAACACTCGCGCTTTGCGGCGTCGCTCGACCAAATGCGGTACAGCTTTTTGCCAGAAGCCGTGGTCTACGCGAAGTCGGAAGCCGACGTCTCGGAAACGATGAAAGCGGCGTCCGCATGCGGCGTTCCCGTTACCGTTAGAGGCTCCGGAACGGGCTGCGCGGGCGGCTGCGTGCCGACATGCGGGGGCGTCGCGCTCGACTTGTCGGGAATCGACTTCATAGAAATCGACGCGGTCTCGCGCATGGCGCACGTCGGCGCGGGCGCAATCACGGCAAACGTGGACGCGGCGGCAAACAAATTCGGGCTGTTCTACGCGCCCGACCCGTCCTCGCACAAATTCTCGTCGATAGGCGGAAACATCGCGTGCAACGCGGGCGGACTGCGCGCGCTCAAATACGGCACGACGCGCGAAAACGTGCTCGCGCTGAAAGCGGTGCTCGCCGACGGCCGCGCGGTGTCGGGAGCATTGCCGCTGAAAAAATATTCGGTGGGAATCAACCTGCGCGACATTTTCATAGGCTCGGAGGGCACGCTCGGAATCGTGACGGAGGCGTGGCTGAAACTGCTTCCGCTTCCGAAATCGCGCACGGCGGCGCTTGCGTTTTTCAAAAGCGATACGGAGGCGTTCAAGGGCGTCGGGAAAATCATGCGGGCAAACCTCTCGCCCTGCGTGCTCGAATTCATGGACGTCGAAACGGTCTCGTGCATTCGGGCAAGACACCCAGACTTCGGCGTGCCCGCAAACTCTGCGGCAATCCTCGCGGAATTCGACGACGACGACTGCGCCGAACAGGCGCGGAAATTCGCGCGGACTCTCTCGCCCGAAGCCGACGCAAAATATGCCGCCGACAACGCCGAAACCGAAAGGCTCTGGGAAATCCGCCGCAAGGCGTCGCAGTCTATGTTCGAGCTTGGCGACGGAAAAATAAATCAGGACATCGTTCTGCCCGCGGAATCGCTCGACGCGTACTTCGAATATTTCAAAAATTTGGGCAGGGAATACAATCTTGCAACGCCCGTGTTCGGACACGCGGGCGACGGCAACTACCATATCCACTTCATGTACAAATCGTCGGACCCGACGGGACGCGCCCGCGCTCTCGCTGCGATGGACAAGGCGATTTCAAGAGCCGTGGAAGTCGGCGGCGCGGTGTCGGGCGAACACGGAATAGGCTTTTTGAAGTCGAAATACATGCCCAAACAGCACACGCCGACCGAGCTTGAACTGATGCGCTCAATCAAAAAAATCTTCGACCCTCAGGATATTCTAAACAGGGGGAAAATCCTCACCCCCACGGATACCTCGAATCTCCGCCCGCTAAGCGGCGTAAAACTTCCGTGGGACTAAGCCCCCGCCCCCCGCATTCGATTGAGCCGAGATTGCGGTTGACAATTCCGCCCCGCAAAATAGGGTCTTGCGCATGAAGAAATATCTTTTGTTTGCGGGATTATTTGCGTGCGCGGCGGAACTGCTCGCGGCGCAGTTTACACTTTTCGATAAAAACGGCGCGGCGCGGATTTTTGTGCCCGAAAACGAGGCAGTCTACGTCAAAGCCGCCGTCGCCGACCTCAAAAGCGACGCAGCAAAAGTCGGAAACGCCGAACTTACCTACACAAAAAACACCGCGGACCACGCGCTTTTTGTCGGCAGCCTCACAAACCCCGAATTTAAAAAGCTCGCCGAAAAGCTCGGAATAGACGCAAAAAAAATCGAGGGCGGCTTCGAACGCTTCGCATTCGCGCACGTCGGCAAAAATTCGTTCGCGATTGTCGGCAGCGACCCGCGCGGAACAATGTTCGGCGTCTACGAATTCATCGAAAAATTCCTCGGCGTAGACCCGCTCTACTTCTTCACAAACGTCGAGCCGCAAAAGTGCGGAGAGATTGTCGTCGCCGACGCCGACTTCGTCTCGAAGACGCCGACTGTGAAATACCGCGGCTGGTTCGTCAACGACGAAGACCTCCTCACCGACTTCTACGACGGCGGCAAAAAACGCTTCATAGACTACCTCTTCTACAACAAGACAATCGACGCAAAACTTTTCGAAAAAGTCGCCGAGGCCGCAGTCCG
>DHMA01000154.1 GCA_002405555.1 Opitutia bacterium UBA4654 | reverse complement strand
ATTATCGTCTTCAACATGAACGACGGCGGCAACATCAAGAAAGCCGTCGAGGGCGACAAAATCGGCACACTCGTAAAATAACAAAACAAAAGGAAAATACATGGACATATCGGCTGAATTAAAGAAGACGGGAGACGCAATGTCGAAGGCCGTTGACCACGTCGAACACGAATTCGAAACGGTGCACACGGGCAAGGCGAACCCCGGAATGGTCGAAAACGTCATGGTGGAAGCCTACGGAACGTCGTCGCGCCTGCGCGACATCGCGGCAATCACCACTCCCGACAGCTCCACAATCCGCGTGCAGCCGTGGGACAAGAGCATTCTCAAAGACGTGGAAAAGGCGATTCTTGCCGCGAACATCGGCTTCACGCCCGCGGTCATGGGCGACGCAGTCCGCTGCCCCATTCCCGCGCTTTCGGGCGAACGCCGCGCGGAACTCGCAAAAATCTGCCACGAAATGGCGGAACTCGGCAGGGTTAGAATCCGCACAATCCGCAGGGAAACGCTCGACGCGGCGAAAAAGATGAAGTCGGCGGGCGCGGCTACGGAGGACGACCTCAAAAAATTCGAGAAGGAAGTCCAGAACCTCACAGACAAATTCATTGCCCTCATCAACAAAAGCCTCGAAGCAAAAGAGGCCGACCTTAAAAAAGTCTAAAACAAAATGTCCACCGATTGCGCAAAGCGCGTCGTCGTGAAACTCGGCACGGGGGTGCTTACCTCGGGCGTCGGGCAGCTCGACACGCGGAAGATGGAATCCGTCTGCAAGCAGATTGCCGACGCAAAAAAACGCGGCTACGAAATCGTGCTCGTAAGTTCGGGCGCGGTCGGGCTGGGCATGGGGAAACTCGGTCTGAAAACCCGCCCCAAACAGATTTCGGCGGTGCAGGAATGCGCGGCGGTCGGTCAGGGAATCCTGATTCAGACTTGGGGCGAACTCTTCGCGCCATTCGGAATCACCGTGGCGCAGATTCTGCTCACGCGCGACGACGTAGACGTGCTCGAACGCCACAAGTCTCTGCGCGGGCTGATAGACAGACTCCTCGCCGACGGCATAGTGCCGATTATCAACGAAAACGACTGCATCAGCGCGGCGGGGCTTTACATTAAATTCGGCGACAACGACGTGCTCAGCGCGCTCGTCGCCACGCTCTCGAAAGCGGACAAACTCCTGATTCTTTCGACGGCAATCGGGCTTATCGACATGAAGGGAACGGGCAAAGTGGTGCCCGTTGTCGAAAGGATAACCTCGAAAATCCGCGAAATGGCAAGCGGCACGACGAGCGCGACGGCGGTCGGCGGCATGATTACGAAAATCAGGGCGGCGGAAATCGCCACAAGCAGCGGCTGCGACGTCTACATCGCAAGCGGTAGCGAGGAAAACATCGTGGGGAAAATCCTCGGCGGCGAGGGAGTCGGCACGCTCTTCCGTGCGCATTCGAACTCGGTAAGCTCGAAAAAACGCTGGCTTGCGCACTTCGGCAGAACGATAGGCAAAATCTTCGTGGATTCGGGCGCGGTCGCCGCGCTGCGCGGCAGGGGAAGCTCGCTGCTGCCCGCGGGAATCAAAAGGATTTCGGGCGACTTCAAATGCGGAGACCTCGTGGAAATAGCCGACGAAAAAACGGGCGAAATCGTCGCCCGCGGCCTCGCCGAAAAGAGCGCGCGGACAATCAAAAAACTGCTCTCCGAAGATTCGCACAAAAAATGCGGACACAAGGACGTCGCAGTCCACCGCGACAATATGGCAATAGTCTAAAATGGCAGGATACATCAAACTTTCGCGCGACTGCCCCGCAATGCTCATTCCGTCGGGAGTGAAAGTGTTGCTCATGGGCGGTTGCGAAGTAATAATAACCCACAAGCTCGCGGGAACGTTCACGGTGCTCGGCAACTTCGGAATGGCGCGTATCGACGGCGAAAACGCCGACGCGCTCGGTCTCGAAAGCCCGAAAGCCGACACCCCCGCAGGCGCGGCAAAGCCCTCCGCGTGCGCAACGGCCTCGCAAATAGCCGACGAGCGCAAAACGCCCGCAGAACAGCCCGAACACGTCTCGGAAGACGACGTTTGGGAGGTCGCAAAAACCGTCTACGACCCCGAAATACCCGTGAATATCGTAGACTTGGGGCTGGTTTACAGGCTCGAAGTCTTCGACGACGACGGCGGCAAGCGGCGGGTCGAAGCCGACATGACGCTCACAGCCCCCGGCTGCTCGATGGGCCCCGCAATCGCGGAGGATTTGCGCTGCCGCATAGAGGCGTTGCCGTCGGTGTCGGAGGCGAAAGTCAACATAGTCTGGGACCCTCCGTGGAACAAGGACATGATGAGCGAGGAAGCCCGCATGATTTTGGGCTTGGCATAAGCCGCGGGCGCGCTAACATACAACAAAAAAACAGGCATTTTATGAAGATTCCGAAAATTCCGTTCCTCCTCGCCGCGCTCGCGGCGGCTCTCGACGCGCACGCGCTTGTCGTCGCGGGAAGCGATTTGATGAAGCCGGTCGTCGGCGACGAAATCAAGGCGATAGCCGCAAAGAACAACATTCAGGCGGACATAAAAATGGAGGGCAGCTACGCGGCAATCGACGCCGTCTCCAACGGAAAGGCGGACTTGGCGGTAATCGCCGTTCCGCGCGGAACAAAACTGCCCGCCGACTTCGCCGCGCTCCCGATTGCGTATCAGGCGGCGTTGGTTGCGGTAAATTCCGTAAACCCGATAGAGGAAATCTCAACAAAACAGCTTTTCGAAATCTACTCGATGGGCGCAACAGCGCACGCCGAAACTTGGGAACAGGTGGGCGTAAAAAACATCGGGCTTCGCAACATCATGCCGATTACGACAAGCCTTTCCGACAACGTCGTGGTGGAGCTTTTCAAATACGAAGCGATTGACGGAACGAACCTCGGCTCGTGGGTGCACGTCGCAAAAAACGCGGCGGAAATCGGAAACCTGCTGAGGGGAAACAATTCGGCAATCGCGGTAATCGGCAAATTCGAGGGGCGCGACGGCAACCTGATAAAAATCCTGCCCGTCGCGAAAGCCGACAAAGATTCGGGTAAATTCTACGCGTTCAAGCCCGACAGGGAAAATATCGCAAACGGAGACTACCCTCTGACATTGCCGTTCTGCATAGTCTACAAGAAGTCGAACGCCGAAAAAATCAAGGCTCTTGCAAAAATTTTGCTCGGTGATGATATTGCAAATAAGATAGATAAGTCAGACTTCTACTCCGCGCCCGTAAATTCGAGAAAAAAATCGATTTTTAACCTTGACATTCCGCAACAATAAGGCACTATCGAGAGCATAATAAATTTTACGCGGGCATAGCTCAATTGGCAGAGCGCGACCTTGCCAAGGTTGAGGTTGTGAGTTCGAACCTCATTGCCCGCTCCATTTAAAAGCCGCAAGTTGGAAATTCCGACTTGCGGCTTTCCTTTTTCCGAAATCGGGCGTGCCGCAAACGCGCCGAAAAAACGCAACGACAGCCGCCACCCACACAGACGCAGCTCGCCGCGGGGTTTTGCATAATCAGCCGCTTCGCGCCCAACCCGCAACACGCGCGGCGGCGCACAATAAAATGAAGCCCCACATCGCCGCCTACCCACTGCCCGCGCCTTCCCGCCGCACCCCTGTCTGTACATTCTCTGCCCCGCCCTCAAAAGGCGCAAAAGCTCTAAAACTGCTTGACCGCCCGCCGCCGCGCGGCAAAATGGCTACACAAATGACATTCCGCAACAAAAACATCTTGTATTTTCTCTACCCCGCAACATACGTTCCGCTCGCGCTGGCGGGCACGTTCTACGCAAAGGCGGATTTTTCGAACCCGCTCTACATTCTCTACGCGCTGCTGCCGCTTGCGGTCTCGATTGTGCTTTCGGCGGGCGCTGCGGTTTCGCGCGAAAAATTTGCGGCAAAGAAATTCGCAAACAACTGCACGCTGGCGCGTTTCGCGGTGCTTTCGTTCGCGACCTACGTTGCGTGCCTGTGCGTTGCAAGCATTATCACGCTTGCAATCCGCGGCAGAACCGACCTTCCGCTTATCCTCGGCGCGTGGACGGTTTTGCTTACGATTTTCAGCGTCTACCTTTTCTGCTGGCTCTACGCGGTCTACCGCATTTTCTACAAAGACAACCCCGACTTCCTTTAACTCCTCCCGAAAAAAGCGAAAAGCGCGGACAGAAAAATCCGCGCTCTTTTTATAAATGCCGCCTAAACTACTCTACGCCGAGAGCCTTTTTGAGCGTCGGCAGAGAGTTCTTGAACATCAGGTAAAAGCCGAGGTCGTTGGGGTGGCAGTTATCGACTGTGAGGTACGAGTAATCCGCGCCGCTAAAAAGCGTTTTTCCGTCCACATACCAGACTTTTTTGTCGCCCGCCTTGACCGCGTTTTCGTAGGTGGCGCGGACGACGGCGTCGCGCTCGGGCGTCGCGTGGGTAATTTTGCCCAAGATGATTATGGGGAGGTCGGGACGCGCCTTTCTGACCGCCTTGAAGAACGGCTCGTGGGTCTTTTTGAGGTGCTCGAAATTCGGCGCGTTGTAGTCGTAGTCCATGACGAACGCGGCGAGGTCGAGCGAGCCGATAAGCTCGGCGACTTTTATTTCGCCCTTTGCGTTGCCCGAAAAGCCGAGGTTAATCAGCGGCGCGTCTACCGCGCGGCACAGCATTGCCGTGTACGCGTTCGAGGTTCTTGAAGCGCACGCGCCCTGCGTAATGGAAGAGCCGTAGAAAAGGACGGGCTTTTTTATCTTGTGCGGCGCGGGAGCTTCAAGCTTGGCGTCGGGAGCAAGCCCGATTTCGAGCGAATCGACGCCGTTGTAGAGCGGCATGTAGAGCGAATAGTCGCGCATTTTTTTTGCGCCGCCCTTTACAAGCGGGACTTCGAGCGGCACGGGAATCGACTTTTTGTAGTGCGCGGGGTTCACCGTTTTCACATACTCGTTGCCGTCGCGGAAAAGGTCGAAGCCCGACGAACCCGTGGCGGGCATGTGCCCCATTGCGGCGTCGGGATTGGATATTTTCGCCCGAAGCGCGATGTAGGGCGAATCGGTGCGGAAGCGCACGACGCCGCCCGACGTGTGTTTCGCCAAGACCATTCGCGCCCCCCTGTTGATTTCATCGGGCTTGATGTTATGCGGAAGCCTGTAAAGGGGTTTGCCCTTTTCGAACCACGGGAAGCCCTCCAAGACGAAAGGCGCGGAAAGCGCGTCGCGGTAGACGACATTCAGTCCGTCGCATTTCTCGACGGCGAAATTTTTATCGACGCTCGCGATGTCCTGCGCGAACGCGGACACCGACAACGCCGAAATCAAAACCATTGCCGAAAGTACTTTTAACATGCAAAAATTTCTAAATTTCGGCGGCGCAATCCGCAAGAAAAAAACGCCCGAACCGCAAAGGGGTTTCGGGCGTTTTCCGAGCCGCAGAGCCGCGCAAAGCATGGCGATGGCGGCGCAATCGGACGGCACGCGAGCGCAAACAAACAACTATTTTTCGAACACTTTGTAGCCGAGCGACGGCACCGATACGCCCTTGTGCGCGAACGGCTTGTCGGAGTAGTTGGAAACAATTTCCGTGCCGTCGGAATAGACGGTGGAATACACGCCGTCGGCAATCCGCTCGTGGCTTTCCATGAATTGGAGTTGCAGGCGGGCGAGCTTCTTGTACTCGTCGTACGCCTCCTTGATTTTCGACACGTCGTGGGCGAGTTTTTCGTCGGTCTCGCAGGTGATGTCGTCGTTGCCCATCCAGCTGCCGTTGTCGCGGAACTTGGAGTGGAAGTAGAAGCTGGGGCGTCCGCCGAACTCAACGAGTTTCAGCCGCGTCTTTGCGTCCTTGATGGAGTGGTTGATTGTGTACGGACCGGGGTTGTACAAAACAATTCCGTGGTAGACAATCTGCCAGACGGGAACCAAATCGTCCCAAAACGGGTACGGCTTGTCGCGCCCGAGCGCGAACGAAACGTAGAGCACGGAATCTACAACCGAGAACCCGTGGTCGTAGCCGCCCTCCGACATCGAGCCGCCGAATGTCTTGTTGCAGTATTCGAAAATTTTGTTCATGTACGCCGACGCCTCTTCGGGGGTCGTCGGGTGCTTGGGGTCGAAGCATTCGCGCGCGGGAACGCATGTCGCAACGTCGATGTAGTGCATGCCCTTGAATCCCAAGTCGGCGACTTTCGCGAGGTCGTGCGCCCCGAAGCGTTCGTAGGCGCGTTTCCAGCAGACGTCGTACATCTCGCCGCCGCTCCACGGTGTCGGATTCTTTTGCAGCGAGCCGTCGGGCTTCTTGATGATGTACTCTTGGCTCCACACGTCGGCGATTTCGTAGGCGTCGGTGCTGTTTGTGTGGCATGTAATTTGGTAGCCGTCGGCGAGCGTGTTTTTGATAAGCTCGCGAAGCTTCGCCTCGCCGCCGAGCTTCGGCTCTACGGGGAACATCTGCGGATAGCGGCCGTCGTGCCCGCTCTTGTTCCAGCCCACGAGGCAGATTTCCGCTTTGTCCACGCCCTGACGTTTCAGCTCGCGCACAATGTCGCCCACTCTGTCGAAAGTTACAACGACCTTCATTTCGGGTTCGTTTTCGGGAGTCTGGTGGATTACTTTCGGAGGCGCGGGCTTCCAGCCCTGACGCACCCTGATTTCGGGCGCGTACACGCAGTATTCGAGCGCGGGCTTTTCCTTGATTTTTTCGGACAGCGGCCTTACCGCGCCCGATTCCAGCTTGTATTTGCGGTAGGCGCGCGCCATGCCGGAATAGTTTGCGTCGCAGCCGTCAAGCTTGACGTAGTCCACGAGAACGTCGGCGTAGGGTTTGAGGTGCTTGAAGTCGAAGAAAACGGTCTGGGAGTACGAGTCTCCCTTTTTGACGTTTTTCGCCGAAAAGAAATACGGCATCGACTTTATTATCGAAGCGTACGCGCCCGCGGGGGTTTTCGAGCCTACAAACGCCATGTGCCCGCGCTTGATTTCGACCTTGCCGTCCTTGCGGTCGAGGAACTTTGTCATTGCGCCGTTCGGCAGAATGAAGTAGCCGTCGTCGCCTACTTTCGCCCGCGCGAAGTCCGGCGAGAGTTCGAGCCGCTCGACGTCGGACGGAATTTCCGAAGCCGCGATTTTGAGCCTGTATGTGTCGGGCGAAATCTTTTCGGGCTTGACCGTCTTGGTCTCCGATTTTCCGCCGCCGCGCACGAATGTTATATCGACGCTCTGCGCTGAAAGCGAAACCGCCGCCGAAAGCAAAAGAATAAGTGTGTTTATTTTCCTCATAGATAAAAAAACATTAAATCGCTCTAACGTTAGAAACAAGCAAAAAAATCCGCCGCATTCCAAAAATTTGTTGAAAATTCGAACGCGCGGCGGAAAATCGCGGAGTTTAAATGAAATTCGAAAAAACATATCCCGTAAGAGCCGCTGAAATGTCGCCCGAATACAGGCTGAAAAAGTACTACGTCGGCATGTATTTTCAGGAGTGTTTTGCCGAATACGCCGCGTCGGTGGGACTTGCCGCTTTCGACACGGCGAAAATCGGGCGCACCTGGCTGACCTCCGACGCGCGGGTCGATTTCGAGGGGCAAATGCCGTTCTGGCGCGAAGACGTGAAAATTTCGACGTGGGTCGGGAAAATCACGCCCGCGAGAATTTTCGTGGGCGCGGTCGCCGAATGCGGCGGCGCGGAAATCGCCCGCGGGGAATCCGTGCACGTCATAGCCGACGCAAAAACCCACAAACCCGAACGCAGCGCGGGATTCGCCGAAAAATTCGGAATCGGCGGCGGCAGGGCTTTCCCCGACGAAACATTCGGCAAGCCCGAAATCCCCGACGGCGCGGACGGAATTTTCGAAACATCGCAGGTCGTCAGGTTCGACGAGCTTGACTTCAACATGCACCTCAACAACGTAAGATACGTTCCGCGCGCGCTCGAAGCCCTGCCCGAAAATTTCCGCGTCGGGCGCAAACTGCTCTCCTACCGCATAAAATTTCTGCGCGAGGCGAAATTCGGCGACACCATTGTCTCGCGGGCAATCCCCGTCGGGAACGAATGCCTGCACGTTCTCGCAAAAAGCTCCGACGGCGCGGAACTCTGCCGAATGAAAAGCGTCTGGGCGTAAAAATTTCCTTGCAAAAGGCTTGAATATCCATTCACTTACCGCCCTTACATTATGAAACATACCGAAGACATTATAGTCAAGCTACTGCAAATCCGCGAGGCAAGAAAACTTGCGGAGTCGAATGTAATGTCCGACGAAGACACGGAAAAACTCCGCGACCTCATCGCGGCGAACCGCAGGCAAATTCCGTCGTTCGCGCTGTCGCATTTCGACAGGCTCGAATCGGACGGCAAAAGCGGTCTCGCGGAAGTCGTTGACGGCAAGTGCGCGGCTTGCGGCGCGGAAATATCGGCAGACGAGATTGAATATCTCGAAAAAAACAGAAATATCGGCGTGTGCGACAACTGCTTCGCCTTTATCTACATGCCCGACGAAAAATTCGACGTTGCCGATTCCGTTAAAAAGCTCCTCTCAAAATGAGTCATTCCAAATTCTCGTTCCGCCCCAAACTGCTCGACTGCATGAAGGGCTACAACCGTTCCGTTTTCGCCGCCGACCTGTGCGCGGGTTTTAGCGTCGGAATCCTCGCCCTCCCGCTGGCAATGGCGTTCGGCATAGCAAGCGGCGTCACGCCCGAACAGGGCATCTACACGGCGATTGTCGCGGGCTTTATAATCTCGGTCTTCGGCGGCTCGAAAGTCCAAATCGGCGGCCCGACAGGCGCGTTCATCGTAATCGTGGCGGGCATCATCGGGCAGTACGGGTACGCGTCGCTTGCGGTGGCGACGCTCCTTGCGGGCGTCTTCCTCATCGTGATGGGCATTACGAAAATGGGCAACGCAATCCGCTACATTCCGCGCCCAGTCGTCGTGGGCTTCACAAACGGAATCGCAATCCTCATCATGTCCACGCAGGTGAAGGACTTTTTCGGGCTGCAAATCGACAAAGTGCCCGAAGACTTCATTCCCAAGTGCGTGGCAATCTGCAAGGCAATCGGCACGACGCACATTCCCACGCTTTTCATAGGGCTGCTCTCGATGCTCGTAATCGTCTACTGGCCGCTGTCGTGGCGCAAGCGCATTCCGGGGCAAATCGGCGCGATTTTCGTAGGCACGTTCGCCGCGCTTGCGATGTCGAAGTTCGGCTGGGAAACGGAGACAATCTACACGCGCTTCGGCGACATTCCGAACTCGCTCCCCCAATTTAAATGGATTGACATAGATTTCGCCAACATCAAAAACCTGCTCATGCCCGCGTTCACCATCGCGCTTCTGGCGGCGATTGAATCGCTCCTTTCGGCGGTCGTCGCCGACGGCATGATTGACGACAAGCATGACTCAAATCAGGAGCTTATCGCACAGGGCATGGCGAACATCGCGGCCCCCTTCTTCCTCGGCATTCCCGCAACGGGCGCGATTGCCCGAACCGCAACCAACATCAAAAACGGCGGGCGCACGCCGATTGCGGGCGTCGTGCACTGCGCGGTTCTGCTCTGCATACTCGTGTTCGCCGCGCCCTACGCGCAATACATTCCGCTTGCGACGCTCTCGGCGGTTCTGTTCGTAGTGGCGTTCAATATGGGCGACTGGTCGGCGTTTCCCGAAATGCGGCTTCTGCCGCGCTCCGACGACGTCGTGTTCGTCTCGACTTTCCTGCTCACAGTGGTCTTCGGTCTGACGCTCGCAATCGAAGTCGGCATGATTCTCGCGGCAATGCTCTTTATCAGGAGAGTCTCGCAAACGACGCAGGTCATGCTCGTAGACAAAAAGCTCGAAACAGACCTCTCGAAATACTCGCTCGAAGGCAAGGACGTTCCCGAAGGCGTGATGATTTTCCGAATCTTCGGCGCGCTGATGTTCGGAGCGGCGGACAAGCTTGAAAGCATTTTGACATCGATGGGCGAACGCCCCAAAATCGCAATTCTGCGCATGCGCACGGTTCTCGCAATGGACGCAACCGCCCTCGACGTGCTCGACAGGCTCTACGAAAAATTAAAGGCAAAGGGCGTCGTCCTCATGATTACGGGAGCGCACTCCCAGCCCCTCCATATGATGCAAAAATCGGGCTTCCTCAACAAAATCGGCGAAGAATATGTCCTCGAAAATATCGACGCCGCCCTCGAAAAATCCCGCGAAATCCTGCAGGCTGGAGCCTGCACGCCACCGGAACTTCGTTCCTAACGGTGGTTATTCGGCGCGGGTATACCCGCGCCTTTTCTGTATCAGTTCGTATTGCCTGCGGCAATTACTGGCATTTGTGAAACTGTTTAGCTTCGCAAGAAACGAATTTAAATAGCCGCGCTACGGGCACGAGCCGCGCCAATCGTCGGAGCTTCGGGCGCAAGGTGCGCCTCCCTACGGAGCTTCGCTCCTTTCGATGATAATGCGGCGCGGGTATACCCGCGCCTTTTCTCTATCAGTTCGTATTGCCTGCGGCAATTACTGTTGTTGGGATACGCGATATTAGAAAAAGAAACTAAATGAGAATAATCGCGCTTTGCGCGGATAAACAGGAAAGCGGAAATCCCATATGGAATTTCCGCTTTCCTATTATCTAAACTTTTCTCCCAGCACAACCTAAAAATCTTCGTGCCTTAGCACTGTAAATTTAGGCGCGTTAGAGTGCCGCTTTCACGTGCTTGCGGGGTGCGTGGCGTACGCGAATTTCACCAAGCTTCGGTTGCTACGCGAAACGCCCTACCCAACTTTTATCCCAACGCAACCTAAAAATCTTCCGCGCCGTGCGCTCACTTTTTAGGGGCGTCAAAGTGCTTTCATAAGGGTGGCTTTCCTGTGCACGCAGGACGCGTGGCGTACGCGGTTATCCGCAAACATAAGTCGGCTCACCAACCCAACAACTCCACTTTTATCCCAACGCACTCTAAAAATCTTCGTGCGTTAGCACTCTAATTTTAGGCGCGTTAGAGTGCCAGTATAAGGGCGGCTTTGCGCGCGGCACAGGGCGCGTAGCATACTTGGCGTATGTAAGCGGTCTGGGTCGCGCGTGAAACGCCCTTAGACTGGTGCT
>DHMA01000213.1:6550-6675 GCA_002405555.1 Opitutia bacterium UBA4654 | reverse complement strand
CCTGTGTTTGAACGCCTCCATCGCGGATTTGAGTATCACCGCGCGTTTGAGTCCGGATGCTATGTTGTTTGCCATAAAAATTCCTCCTTTCGGTTATTTGTTTCTGCGCAGGTATTCGGAAATCC
>DHMA01000213.1:0-6491 GCA_002405555.1 Opitutia bacterium UBA4654 | reverse complement strand
CGCGCAGGTATTCGGAAATCCTGTCGCCGTATTTGTCCATAAGAACGGCCTTTTCGCGCCCCGAAGCCTTCGAGAGCATTTCGGAAATCTCCGAAAAGGACGGTTCGTCCCCGCCTTGCGGAACCTCCACGGGAGTCTCCGTTCCCGATTCGCCCGCTATTTTCGCGGCGATCTGCGAGGCGCGTTTTTCGACGTCGGCATCCTTTGCCGCGAGAATGTCGTACCGCTTTTGGAGCTCCGAAAGCTTCGACCTCAATTCCGCGTTCGCGTTTTGTTCGCTTTCCACGGAACTTTTAAGTCCGAAGATTTCCGACGAGAGTTCCTCGTTTTCCCTTCCGAGTTTGACGTTTTCCGATTCGGCGGATTCGAGCTCGGCGGAAAGCGAGGAGATTTTGTTTTGCAGATTCTCCAGCGAGAGAACCGCTTCCTGTAATGTGTTTGGCTTGTCCATATTCAACGCCTCCTTGTCAAATAAAGCAGTTTTTCGTAGGCTGCGGACTCCCCTCGTATGCCGTCGATTAAATTGTTTTCGAGGGCTTTCAAGCCGACAAACGCCTGTCCCCTCATGGCCTCCGACGGAATGTTTCTGTGTTTCAAGACATGTTTTTTGAAAAGCGCGAAGAACGACTCCGTTTCGAGTTGCAGACTGCGGCGCTCCAAATCCGACTGGTTCGGGGGCATTCCCGATGCCTTCAAAACGCCGTCGCGGTTTGTTATGTAGTCGGGTTTTATCCCAAGCTTTTCCCAAAGCCCGCGCTCGTCGATTAGCGGAAGGATTGTGCCGATGCTGCCCACAAGCGCGTCGGCGTTCGCGAAAATGTAGTTTGCGCCCGAGGCTATCGCATACGCCGCCGAACAACAGTAGTCCCTTGCGTGGACCACTATCGGAAGCTTTGTTTCCGAAAATGCCCGCGCGACATCCGCGTTGCCCGCCGCGTGTCCGCCGGGGGAGTCTATTTCGAGGAAAATTCCGCAGGCGTTATCCTCAGCATACTCCAAATCGTCGAGAAGTTCGCCGTAGTCCGTTCCGCCGCACGCCGCAACCGTAAACGGAGCCTCCTCCCGAAATAATGGTCCCCTTATTTCGATGCGGGCTATTTTATTCCCGTCGACGCAGGTTTTTTTGCGCTGTTTTACGAACGGCGCGAACGCGCAGCGCCATGCCTCGGCGTCGCTTCCGCCGCATTCGCGCGGGACTTCGACGGCGTTGCGGTTGCACAGTTCCAAAAATGCCGCAGGCAGGATGTTCCACGCGCGGAACGAATTTTGCAGAAATTTTTCACGGTTCATTAAAATATCGCCGCTTGTCAAATCCCGAATAGTTGACACGCGTCAACTATTCGGAGCCGAGTCAACCGTTATGACCTGCGAGCCCTGTGGCTTGTAGAGCATCCACAGCGGAATGGGTTCGCCGTCGGGAATTCCCGCAAGGCGCATTATGTGGCGCGCATTGGCCGCGCGCGTCTGCATTTCGTCCTCGAAATCGAGCCCCAATTCCGAATACGCGTTTTCGAGAGTTTTCAAGCCCGCCTCCACGTTCAGCCTCTGCTGCTGTTCCTCGCGGCCCGCGTCCACCGTGGCGCGTTTGGGATGTGTCCACGCCGCTTTGTGCCAGCCGATTTGGTTTTCGAGTTCGCCGCAGTTTATCGCGTGTCCGATTACGAACATCCAGAGGGGATGGTTCAGGCGCTCGTCGAGGGTTCTGCCCCTGTCGTCTATGTAGCGCTGCGCCTTCGAGAGGACGAGTCGGACGCCCGCGCCGCCCACCGAGGACGGATCCACCGCGAATTCGTACGGGAGGACGCCGAGCGATCCGCTGCGTTGCAGTTCCGCAAGAAACCCCGAAAACGTCGGCGACGGAATGTTACTTTCGAACGCCTCGATTTTCTCTCCGGGGTTCAGCCTGAAACTCTTTCCCCCGAATTTCCTTTCGATGTCGCGGGGATTGGTTTGGGGAATGTCCCCGCCGCCCGCGTTTACGCTGAAATCCGAATCGTCGTCTATGTTCGTGTTTTCGCTTGTGATGATTCTCGCGATGTCGGATATGAGTTTTACCTTGTGCTTTTCGAGCGAGAGGATTTCGTTCCTGTCGAGGATGTCTAGTATCGAATGCTGTATACAGGGGAACGCCCTGACATACGAAACGCGCTCGGGCTCGAATATGTGCAGAACCGAAGGGGCGGGAATCCTGCGGGTTGCATCCCCGCATTTGAAATTGTAGAAGAGCGGCTCCCCGAACTTCCCGAGGGTTATGCCGTTTTGCGTGTTTTCGTCCGACGACTCCCCGACGAGTCGGTGTGTTTCCAGAATCTGGATTTTCGGGCGTTTTCGGGTGTCGTATGTTTTGACTACGAAAACTTCGCCGTCCACGTCGATTGCGCGGGAGACCAGTCCCTGAACCTCCCTGAACGAAAACCTGTTCGTAATGTCGCATCTGCGCGACCAGTTCCTGAAATACTCCTCCGCCTTTCTGTTCCAGTCGGAATTCGGGCTCTTGGCGTTTGGACGTATGCCGTCGCCGATGCCGTAGACTTTCATGTCGCGCAGGGTTCCGCGTATGTGTCCGGAATTTTTCTCCAAATATCTCGCGCGGCGGACGAGCTCGTTTCTGGTATACGACGGAAGTTCGTTTTTCGCATCGGTGGGGTACGCCCCGGGCGGAGTTCCGCGCCTCGGCGATATTTTCGCCGAATCGAAAGCGTCGCCTATCGAGTAGAATATTCCGCTTAGGAATCTGCGAATGTTCATAGCGGAAATCCCCCGCTCAAATCCGAACTGTGTATGCGGCCCGTTCCGCCGTATTTCTGCGGATTCAGTTTTCGGAGCGCAAGCTGGCAGCCCGAGATTATCGAGTTTATCTCGTCTAGCCTGCGTTTCGTCGCCGAGCTTCCCGAATCCGAAAACGACTGCAATGTCTTTTTCAGTTCGGACTTCTGGACGGAGAGGATTTCCAGTATCTCATCCTCCGTAAATCCTATGGAGTAGTCCGTCGCCATAAAATCATCCGATTGTAAATTTCCTACCGTTGCGCAAAATTTCCGAATCCGGATAAAGCGCAAGATAGCGTTTCAGGATTACGTCGCAGTATTTCGGCTCGAATTCCATCATGCGGCATCTGCGCTTCGTCCGCGAACAGGCGACGAGCGTCGATCCGCTGCCGCCGAACAAGTCGAGAACAACGCCGTCGGGCTTCGAGGAATTCAACACCGCGCGCTCGCACAATTCCACGGGCTTCATAGTCGGGTGTACGTCGTTTTTCTTCGGCTTCGGAAATTCCCAGACGTCTCCCTGCGAACGGTCCCCGCAAAAATGGTGCGGACCTCCCTCCCGCCAACCGTAGAGAATCGGCTCGTATTGTCTGTGGTAGTCGGAGCGACCTAACGTGAAAGTGTCCTTCGCCCAGATAACGAACGTTGACCAGTGCCCGCCGAGCCTGCGGAACGCCGACTGCAACGTGCCGATTTCGGAACTGGACATGCAGATATAAATAGCGCCGTCGGAAAATTCGAAGATGTTTTTTACGACCTTTTCGAGGAACTCGGGAAATGCGTTTCCGAGGTTATCGTTTTCTATTTTGCGTCCGCCGCCGTCGTAGTCCACGTTGTACGGCGGATCCGTAAAAACCATGTCGGCGGCAACTCCGTCCATTAGTTTTTTCACCTGCTCGGGGTCGGTGGAATCACCGCACATAAGCCTGTGCCCGCCGAATTCGAATACGTCGCCGAAGTTCGTCAGCGGATTTTCGGAAACGTTCGGAACGTCCTCCTCCGATACCTCTTCGGAGCCGATGTCGCGCAGAAGTTGTTCGGCTTCCGTTTCGGAAAATCCCGCAAGGTCCAAATCGAGTATTCCGTCAAGCTCGGAGAGGATTTTCCTCAAATCATCCTCCGACGTTTCGGACAGTTCCGCAAGCCTGTTGTCGGCGACAAGGACGGCCGTCTCCTCCGCGTCCGAATTGAAATCCTGATAGTCCACGGGAACGATTGCCGCGCCGAGCTTTTTCGCGGCGGCGAGTCTGCCGTGTCCCGCCACGATGAATCCGCTGCGTTTCGAGACCGTAACGGGGTGTCTCCACCCGAAATATTTTATGTTTTTTGCGAGCAGTTCTACCTGCGCTTCGGGGTGCTTGTTCGGGTTCTTCGGGTTTTCGACGAGCCTTTCCGTGGGAACGAGTTCGTCGAATGAACACCACACCTCGACGCCGTTTGCCAGAGCCTTTGCCTTTTTGTCTTCCATGCATTTTGACAACTTGTCAATTTCCGCCCGCGTGCGCGTCGTTCCGGCGCATCCGTTTTTTCGGAATTTAGTCAAGCATAATAGTCGGAATTTTGAAAAATATATTTTCGCAAATAGTTGATATATAACTTGCTATAATCTGAACATAGAGCGTGTATACGGGCGTCAAAAACAAGGGAACACGCCATGGAAAACATACAGAATATTCTGGAACAAACCGGCACGAAAACGGCAAAAATCAAAATGCTTCTGCAACTCGGAATGACCCGCAAGCAGGTCGCCGAAGCGATGGGCGTAGGATACGGTTTCGTGCAAAACGTATACGCCTCGGTCTACGGAGTCGCCCGCCCGAGAAAGTTCCGCTCGGAGACGTTTTCGTTCGACAGGACGTTCGGTGTGGAGATGGAGATAATCCACGAAAGCGAAAGCAAAATCCGCAGCGCGATAAGGAACGCCGGTGTCGAATGCGAAATCGAGGGCTACAACCACGACACGAGAACGCATTGGAAAATCGTCTCCGACGCTTCGGTGGACGGCGGTTTCGAGGTTGTAAGCCCCGTGCTTAAAGGGCGCGGCGGTCTGGACGAACTCGAAAAGGTCTGCAACGCGCTCGTAAGCGCGGGGGCGCGGATAAGAAAGTGTTGCGGGCTGCACGTCCACTTGGGGACGGACGACTTCAAGACCGACATACGCGTCTGGAAGAACCTCTACAAAAACTACGCGGCTTTGGAGCGGACGATAGACTCGTTCATGCCGCCGAGCCGCAGGCACAACCAATATTGCCGTTCGATGAGGGTTTGCGGCTGGAACGCCAAGATCGAATCCGCCGCGAATTTGCGGATGCTCGAAAGCGCCGTGACGGGAGGCAGCAGGTATTTCAAGCTGAACAGCCAGAGCTACTGGCGCCACAAAACGGTGGAATTCCGACAGCACAGCGGGAGCGTGGAATTCGAGAAGGTCAGGAACTGGATTCTTTTCTGCGCCAGATTCGTCGAATTCAGCAGGCGCAACACCGTCGAAACGGGGCGCAAAACGGAGCTTAAAAAGTTCCTCGATGCAGATCTTGTAAACTACTACAACAACCGCGCGGCGAAGTTCGCCGCATAAAAGGGAAATAAAATGGACGCAAAAAAATACGAAATGCTCGGCGGCGGAACCGTCAGGGGGAACACGCCGAAGGAAATCGTCGGGGCTCTAAGGTTCTCCTCGTTCAACCCGATGTCGTCGGAGGAAATCTTCATGAAGGAGATGTCCCAACGGTGCAAATTCTACAACAACGCAACCGTAAGGGTCGAGTCCCCCGAAGCCTTCGTCGAAGACCTGATTGAATTCGGGTTCCTGTGGGAGGTGTCGAATGGATAGGCTATATTTCGCGTACGGCTCGAACATGAATCCCGTTCAGATGCGTTTCCGCTGTCCGACTTCAAAGGCGGTGGCGCGCGCGACGTTGAAGGGATACAGGTTCGCGATAAATTCGCGCGGGGTTGCGACAATCGTCGAGTCCGAAAAATCGTCCGTAAGCGGGGTGTTGTGGAAAATATCGCGGCTCGACGAGGAGGTTCTCGACTGTTTCGAGGGCGTCCGTTCGGGCGCGTATGTAAAGCGCCGGATAACGCTGTCGCTCGGCGGGAAAAGAAGGAACGCCCTCGTGTATGTCGGTTCGGATTCCGAAAGGGGACTTCCGCGTGCGGGCTATCTCGAACGGATAATCCGCGGCGCGGAGTATTTCAAACTCGGAAGGGAATATATTTCGCAACTGGAAAGGCTCGCATATGTCTGAAAACATCGTAGCGGTCTACGGAACGCTGAAACGCGGAAAGACAAACCACTTCATCATGGAATTGCTTTCTGCGGAATTTTTGGGTGAGGGAAAGACGGCGGAAAAATATCCGCTGACGACCGACGGAATGCTGCCGTATCTTTTCGACGAAGCGGGAGTCGGGCACCGCATTCCCGTGGAAATCTACAGAGTATCGGACGCGGCGCTTGCGGTAATCGACAGATTCGAATGCCATCCGAAATTCTACGCCCGCAAAAGCACTAAATGCAAACTCTCTTCGGGTGAAACCTTGGACTGCTTTGTATATTTTGCGAACGGCGGCAGAGCGTCGGAGGGAAAACCGAAGCTGCTTAAAAATTATTAAAAAGGTTTGTTGTTGGACTTGATATAAAGGCGGCGGAGAGCGTGTATGCGTTCCGTCAAACATAGGGAAAAAGTATGGACGAAAAACTGCTGAAAAAAGGTATAAAATACA
>DHMA01000046.1 GCA_002405555.1 Opitutia bacterium UBA4654 | reverse complement strand
TCGGGCTTGCGGGCGACGCCTTGGCCTCCGAGGAAAGAACGGCGGTGTCGCCGTCGGCGAAGGTCGGCGCGGACGGAAAGTCCGACATAATCGAAATCATGCCTTTGTACGCCTTCATTCCGATTGCAACGTATTCGAAAGTCGCGCGGTTCGGCTCTATGATTTTGTTTACGGTGGACACGCGTTCGCGCTCCTTGAAGCGCGTCTGCGGCGCGAACTTGTAGACGAAATCGAACTTTACAACGCCCTCTTTTTTGGGAGTAATGACTTTTTTGACAACGAGCATATCGTGCCCCGCGGGGACGAACGCGATTGTCTTAACCGTGGCGTCGGGATATTCCACGGTATTTTCCGAAAACGCCGACTTGTTGTCGAGCGTCTGCGCCCACTTCACGGGTTTGTCCTGAATTTTTCCGCCGACGGAAAGGACGGTGTCGAAAGAGCCGTGCGATATGAGCGAGTCTTTCGGCGCGCCGTAGCGTCGTCCCTCCCAAGCAACCTGCGGAACGAACGAAACGTACTTCTTCGGCTTCTGGACGCCGAGGTTGTCGATTTGCGTTGAAATGCTCCCGTTCGAGATGAGAGCGCAGGCGTATTTCGCCGAATCGGTTTTCTCCCCCGCGCCTTCGGTTGTATTCGCCCAGTGCGCCGACAACGAAAGCGGTATGAACGTCGCGGCGAGCGCGATGATTTCCATTTTCCTCATATATGTTTTCCTTGTTTTGTTAAAAAGCCCGATTATTCCAGAATCGGGCGGTTAAATCAATCCCAATTTTTATAGAACGGCGCGCCCGTCTTTGCGGTGATTGTAATGTAGCCGCCCGCTTCTTTGTATCCGCCCGAAATTTTCGAAACATCGACGAGCCGTTTGGGGACGGAGATTTCGCGGCTCCGCCCGCTTTCGCCCAAAAGTTCGGCGTAGACAAGCCTGCCGTTTTCGACTTTGACCGAAACATTCAACCCGCCGAAAATCGGCAGCGTATAGGAGAAATTGCGCCATGATTCGGGCACGGACGGCGCGATTTTTATGCCGCCGTTTTCTTCGTTGAAGAGCATCATTTTGTTGAGCGCGTAAACGATGTTGCCCGCCGCGGTCGAGAACCACGGGTGGTATTGTATGCGGTTTTCGGGCTCGTTGATTTCAAAGGTGTCGCCGAACGCTCCGAGGTTGCGGACGACGACTTCGAGCAGCTGCGCGGGCACGACGTTGTCGGAGTACGGCACAAGGGCGGAAATAGTCCAGCCGACATACCACGCGTTCACGCTCTTGCCCGTTGAGTACATATTGCCAGCCTTGTCGATATTCTTGAAGTAGTCGTAGACGGCGTTCTTTTGAAGCGGATTTTCTGGGTCGTTGACGGGATACGGGAACAGTCCCGCTACGACGTTTATGCTCTTGTCTTTGCTCTTGTCGTAGGGAATGTATTTTTCGCCGTCGTTGGCGAAGCTCTTTCGCAGGCGGGCGGCTGCGGTGCGGCACTTTTCGGCGAACTCGGAATCTACCCCGAGAATTTTCGCGCCTGCGGCGGCGCGCTCGAGCGTGTAGACGATTCCGCATGATGTCATAAAGGCGTTGAGCTTGGCGGGTCCGAGGCGTTCGAGGTCGGTACTATAACCAACAATAAGGTCGCCGTCGCGCGTTTCGTAAAGGTGGTTTGCCAAGTAGTATGCGGCGCATTCGGAGACAATCGGATAGACTGTCTTTTCGAGGTAGTCGCGGTCGTTCGTGTAGAGGTACTGCGTCCACGCTTGAAGGGCGATATTCGACATATGGAAGATGTGCTCAATCCAATACCCCGGGGTCGCCTTTTCGAGATCGGCGAATTTGGGGTCGTATGTCTGCCAAGTGTAGCGCGCGCCAACGGTGATACGCTTCGCCTTGCAGTATTTGCCCACGCGGTTCATCGCTATCGGCAAAACGGTTCTGCGGAAATCGACGGACACGCGCGAGATGTCGAATTTGCCCGTAGAGGCGAGGGCGAGCATACAGAAAGTTTCGTCCCAACCGAAGTATGCGCCGCCGAAATGCGAACCCGCGAAAATGCCCACCGGGAAGCCCCAACGCGTGGTGATACACTTCATATGGTAGAGCGCGGTATAGTAGGCGAGTTCGAGCTTTTCGTCGGGAATGGAAACTGCAACACCGTCCCAGTATTTGCCCCATTCGGCTTTGTGTTCGGCGAAAATTTTGTCGTAACCGTCGGCGAGCGCGGACTTGCGGGCGGCGGCGGAAGCTGCGGTGTAGTCGATGTTTTTTCGCGGTTTTAGCGAGCCGTCGTAGTCGTCTTCGTAGGTCATATAATAGACGCTTTCGAAGGGCTTTTCGGGAGTCGCGTCGGCTTCCGATTCGAGAAGCGCGGCATCGTTGTTTTCGACGAAAGAAACTTTTGCATCGGCTGTAGATGTTATCGAAATCTCGCCGCGGTACACGTCGAGCCCGTAGAGTTTATAGACGAAGCGCGCGCAGTTTTTTTCGGCGACCGCGCCCGTCGTAACGGCGCGGTCGCGCGGCTTTGCGGGCATCGACGGGGCGAAGGTATATTTGAAGTCGAACTTTACCTTTGCGGAGGCTTTGGGAACGACGGTCTTTTTTACGACAAGCATTTTGCGGTTGGCGGGAACGAACGCGACGGTCTTAACCGTTGCGTCGGGGTATTCGACGGCGTTTTCGGTAAAGGCGTTTTTGGTGTCGAGCGTTTGCGTCCACTTGATTGGCTTCTGCTCTCTGCCATTAATATAAAGGGTGGCGTCGAACCAGCCGTGCGAAATCAGGTAGTCGACTGGCTGTCCATAGCGGCGGTCGGCGACGGAAACGGCGGGAGTCAGGTGCGCATAACGCTGTTGCTTTTGGAGTCCGAGATAGTCGATAACCGTGGAGACGTGCCCGTTGGCAATCATCGCCGTTCCGTAGCGCGACTTGTCTACGGTATCGCCCACGCCAGATACGCTCGAAACGAACTTGTCGGCGAACAGGTTCGACGCCGCAACGGATAGCGCAAAAAGTGCAAAAATTTTCTTCATGGTGTCGGAGTAGTTTTGTTGGTATTATGCAAACATAAACGTTTGAGAGGGACAGTTTATCGCAAAAACACGCCGCCGCTTCAAGAAAAAAGTCCCTTTGGTAAACAGTTTACCGAATACGCGACTTTTTCCTGTTGCATATCGTGCGGACGCATTTTAACCTTTTTTTATGAAAAGATTTTTTACGCGCGGCGCGAAAATCCTGTCGTTGGCGGCTCTCTGTTTAGGGGCGTTTTCGGCGCAGGCAAAACAGTTCAGAATTCCGAAGAATGCGGCGGAGGATACGGATAAAATCATGTCCCAAAAGTATTGGGACATCTGGAACCCCGAACTTCAAAAGCAGATAGACGCCGACATCGAGGCGAACCGCAAGGCGGACGCCGTCGTAAACGTCGGGCAAGTCAAAGACGGCACGCAGGTTGTCGTAGAGCAGATTTCGCACGACTTCATTTTCGG
>DHMA01000190.1:7503-8430 GCA_002405555.1 Opitutia bacterium UBA4654 | reverse complement strand
ACATGCCCTCGGCGTAGTTTACCTTTACGACCGCCCCCGCGCCCTTGGACGTTTTCAGCACGGGATACGCGTTCGTCAAAACGCCGTTGTCCAAAAGCACGCGGCACTTTGTGTTTGCGGGAATTTCGAACTTTTCGCCGGCTATGAAATTCGGGACGGCAGCGACGCCCGAAAAACGGCGCACGCTCTTCATGCGCACGGGCTTTTCCTCCATCTGGGGAATCTCGCGCGGAGTGAGTGAACGCCCTGCCTCTCCCCACGCAGAGGCGCAAGTGTACGCCGCGCCGACATACTGGGCGTTGCGCCAAGAGGAGTCGTCAAAATCAATCTCCGTCCAGCCCCAGTCGTACTTCGACGCGTCGATATTGTCTCCTGGGCCCGTGTACCAGCGGTTGCGGGTGGGCGAGAACGCCGCCGACTTTTTCATTTTCCACTTGGAGGGCGTCGCCACAAAGTTTTCGGCGTCGGTCGCGCCGTCGAGCACAAACGAAAGCTTTTCGGAAATCTGCGCTTTCGGGGCGTTCTTGCCCGCATGCCAGACAAGCGCGGCTATGACGTTTTTGCCCGACTTCAAATGCGGGGCGATGTCGAGCGTGTCGAAATACCATCTGTCGAGGTCGCCGCGGGCGGGCCCCCGCGCAACGCGCTTGCCGTTGACGTACAGCACAAAACGCTGGTCTGCGCTCACGTTGATTTTGAAGCTTTCGGGCTTTTCGGGCAAATCGAACGAGCGGCGGAAATGAAGCACGCGGTATTCGGGCGTGTAGTAGGCGGGGTCGCCCGTCCATTTTGCAGTCCAAATTTTTGTGTGGATTTTGCGGTCGAAGTCTTGCGGCGTCGCAAACGCCGCGGCGCAAACCGCAAGCGCGGAAACGGTTAAAAGCAGTTTTCTCATATATAGTGTCTTTTCAAATTCGATAAAAACAG
>DHMA01000190.1:0-7477 GCA_002405555.1 Opitutia bacterium UBA4654 | reverse complement strand
AACAGGCGGCGGAAAGTTGTCAACATTATCCAACAAAATTATTCTTCCTCATACGATTAACGCCTTTGCTTTTCGACAACAGACGCAATTCCGCGCGGAGACAAAAAAACCGCAGAATAACTGCGGTTTCGGGGGATAAAATCGGCGCGGAGAATCGGGACTATTTAAGCGATTTCGGCGCGGGCACGGAAGAGTCGAGCCGCAACTGCTCGTAGTACGACGCCGCCTCCTTGTCGCCCTTTTTTGCGGCGGCAGCAAAAAGCTCCATGGCGCGTTTCGTGTCCTTCTTCACGCCCGTGCCGTTGGCGTAGAGAATGCCGAGATAGCGCATGGCGTCGCGGTTGCCGAAGTCGGCGGCGGCAGTCCAAATGGAGAATGCCTTTGCGAGGTCGGGCTTTACACCCTCGCCCGTGAAGTAGCAGAGGGCGAGATATACCTGCGCCTGCAAATGCCCCTGCTCGGCGGCGGCTTTCCAAAGCTCGAACGCCTTTTGAGGGTCGCGCTCGCGCACGCCCTGCCCTTTTGCATAGGCAAAGGCAAGACAAAACTGCGCCTTGGGGTGGTTCTGCTTGGCGGCTTTGTCCCACCAGAAAACGGCAGTGTTGACGTCGGGCAAAACGGAAATTCCGCCACTGTACGCCTGCCCCATGAGATACTGAGCCTCGGGGTCGCCGCGCTTGGCGGCTTCAAGCCAGTATGCGACAGCCTTCGGACCGTTGCGCTTCACACCGTTGCCGGCATACCAAGCCGCGCCGATGTTTGTCAAGGCGCGGGCATTGCCGTTCTGGGCGGCTTTTTCCCACCAAGCAAAAGCCGTCATGTAGCGGGGCGAAAACTTGCCGCCGCCGCCGTCGGCATAATATTCGCCGATTTCGTTCTGGGCAACGGCGTCGCCCTTTTCGGCAAGCTTCAACTTGGCGTCGAAATCAAACGCGTCGGCAAAAACACATAACGCACAGCCAATCGACATCACACTGACTACTATTTTTTTCATTAACCCCGTATTCTATCGACATACAATATAAACAGTCAATTCGATATTGGAATAGATGAAAAGAAAAGCGGAAATCCCTAAACAAGGAATCTCCGCTTACCAATTAACTCAACTTTTATCTCAACGCATTTTAAAATCTTCGTGCGATAGCACTCTATTTTTAGGGGCGTTAGAATGCCGTTCAGGCGGTGGCTTTCCCGCGCAGGCAGGGCGCGTGGCGTACTTTTGTACGCGAGCGGTCTGACTGTGCGGGGAAACGCCGCATCAACGGTATTATAACGCGCCGTCAGAAACGCCGTTAGAGAGGTGCTTTCACGCCTCGTCAACGATTTCGAAAAACACTGCCGGTTCTTTCAGTTTGGAGGTGTCGAGGTCTATTATCATCTTGCCGTCCCTTACCTCGAAGTTTACCTCTTCCGCCCTTTTGCCCGTGATTTTCAGCGCGTAAACCTTGTACTTTTTCGGGGCAAAAAGCCGCATAAAGAAGTTCTGTTCGGGCAGTTTGAACTCGGCCGAAAGCTTGCCTGTGCGCACGATAATCGGGAACGAACCCACGCTTATGAGCGTCATGCGATCCATGGAAAGCTCGCAACCGGTGGAGGCGTTGTCGGTGTTGTAGACAAGCACCATTCTGCCGCTGTCGGCAAGCGGCTTGCCGTCAACGGAGACGACCGCGACCGACGCGGGGACGCTCGACGACTTCACCGAAAGCCTGTCGAGATTGATGTCGCGCGTGTTCTCCTTGACGACGACAGCCTCGGACTTCGGCGTGATAACCTTGACCGTTCCCGCGTTCAAATCGAGCGTGATTTCCTTCGTGTCGGTTTGATAGATGTTCTTTGCGGGGTCGGAGATGTTGTCGGGGGTGAGAATTCTGTCGCGTTTGAGGGTCTTGGCGGCGGCGGCTATGTCGAAGTCTTTTTTCTCCATCGCGGGAGCGGGATTCGAGCCGTTGCCCCAGATGTTTTTCGCCGCGCCCATGGGCTTCCATTTGATGTCGGCGGGCTTTACGGGGACGTTTTTAAGCTCGTCGATTTTCCGCGCCGTGGGGAAGTCGATGCCGAAGCCCGTCATGAACGCAAGCTTCGCCTGCTCGTGGTTCATGCCGCGCCCCATCAGCGGCGACGACTCCACATACTCCTTGTTGTAGACGACGTCCACCCTGTGCGGGCTGGGCTTGACGTCGCCGCGGTAGAACAGGAAGCAGCTGAGGAATTCGTTTGCGCGGTAGACGGGCGAATTGAACACCTCGAAAGTACCGAGCCTGTGCGGAGCTCTCGCCGAAACGGCTTCGTCGTGGACGGTGAGGTTGTCGAAATCCTGAAAGGCGGAGTACGCGGGGAAGAGGACGCCCGCCTCGTGCTTGTACTGGTTCCAGTGCGAGTGCTGGTATTCGGTTACAGCGTACGGACGCCCCGCAATTCTCTTGTTTGCGGCGTGCAGCCAGTAGGCGGCGGCGTAGTCGGGCGTAAGAGAGCTGCCCTGACCCACGCGCGAGCCTTCGCTCATGAACGCGCTTGGGTGGCAGAAGTAGAGGTTGTTTGCCATGTAGCTGCCTGCTTCGGCACTCAGCATGTAGACGTCGGTGCGGATTACGCAGTTGTGCTGGTGGAGGGGCGCTTTCATGCCGATTTCCTTGCGCACGACGTTTTCGCAGAACTGCTGCATTTCGCGAGTGGAGTCGAGCACGAACTGCGGAATGTCGACGGGGTTTCTGTGCTTTTCGACATTGAACGGACGCACTTCCGCAAAGCTCTTGAACGAGGTTTTCCAAGCCTTGTTGAGGGCGTCGATTTTGCCGTATTTCTTCTGCGCCCATTTCTGGAACGCGGAGTCTCCGAACGCCCTGCCCTTTGCGGTCATGCCGTGGTGGAAGGGAAGAAGGGTGTCAAGCTCGTTGAAGTATTCGATTGTCGCGATTGACGGGTCGTCCTTCCACGCCTTGCCCGTGTAGGGGTTGACGTGGTCGAGCTGCATGCGGACGAATTTGCGCCACGCCTCGCGGACGGTCGGGTCGCCGAAAATGAAGAGCGACTTGGTGTCGAAGCGGTCGGACCAGTCGAAGCCGATTTCGCCGACATCGTGGCTTGCGAGCATCCAGTGCGAGTAAATGCCCTCGCGGGCGAGCGCGAAAATCAGATAGTCGTAGAGGTCGCGGATATTTTTCTTCATTTTGAAAGGAGCATCGAATTCGCGCGGATACATGGAAATGCGCCAGCGGAGCATGTTGTAGCCCTGCTTGCGGAATTTTTTAACGTAGTTGTCGATGTCCTCGTGCGTCTTGATTTCGATGCCGAACCTGTTGCCTGGGCGCGAGTTTGTGCCCTTGAATTTTACGCGTTCGTCGGGCTTGTCGGCAAAGGCGAAGTGCCCGTCCTTGTTGACAATCAGCCTGCCGAATTTGCCCGCGGGAGCGGGAGTCATGAGGTTCGACATGTCGAGCGCTGAGCCAGCCTCGATTTCCAAGTCGGACATATCGACCGCCTTCCACTCCTGCCCGCCGAGCTGGTAGACCAAGCCCGTGTTGACTTTCTCGTTCGAGAGCGTGATGCCCACGATATTCCACGAAACAAGGTTGCGCGGCTCGAATTCGATTTCCTCGACGCCGCCCGCGCGGATTTGGTTAATCGGCACAACCGAAATGTAGAGGTACGGCTCGCCGTTTTTGCCGCCGTAGACGGGTTTTGAATTTTCGAGCGTCTGGCTTTTCGACATGCTCGCGGTGTCGCGGAAAAGCTTGGGATAAGTGCGGACTTCGCTGCGCTTGTTGCGGACATAGAGGAATGAAACGTCCTTTTTGGGATTGTCCTTTTTGATTTTGTCGCCGCGGTTGGAAAGAATGTAGAGGTACTTGTAGCTGTCCCTGCTTGCGGGAACTTTCAGGACGGTCTTTTTGCGGGCGTCGAGGCGCATAACGGAGTCGCCCACTTTAAAATCTATGCCGCCCAAGTTGCGGACTTCGCCCGCTTTCAGCCCGTTAATCGGCATGTAGTCTCCCTCGATGTTTGCCGTAAGCGGCGTGTTGCCCGCAAGCTCCACGAATTTGAATTTTGCCGCCGCCGTCGCCGACAGAGCCGACAGCGCGAACGCCGCAAGCGGCAGCCATAATTTTTTGGATATTCCCATAGTGTATAGTTTTTGTAGATTAATAAAACTCCCCCCGAATACGTTTGAGACGCAATCGGGCTAACGTTTGCGCAGACTATTTTGCGCCCGCTCCTTTGCAAGAAAATTATTGCGGACGGCAGGCTACTTGGCGCAATTTTCGCGGATAAATTTGATTTGGTCGCGCAGAACAGCGGCGCGTTCGAAGTCGAGCCTGTCGGCGCAGGAGAGCATTTCCTGTTGGAGCTCGTCGACGAGCCGCGCGACTTCGCTTTTCGATTTTTTGCCGACGTTTGCGAACTTGTTTTCCTTTTTCACAAGCGGCTGCTGAATCGGGCGGCTGACAGATTGCGGGGTAATGCCGAATTCGGCGTTGTGGCGCATTTGCTCTTCGCGGCGGCGGCGGCAGGTGTCGAGGGCGGTTTTGAGCGAGCCCGTGATGTTGTCGGCGTAGAAGATTACGCGCCCGTCAACGTGGCGGGCGGCGCGTCCCGCCGTCTGGATAAGGCTTGTCGCGCTGCGCAAAAAGCCCTCCTTGTCGGCGTCGAGAATGCAGACAAGCGACACTTCGGGAACGTCGATTCCCTCGCGCAAAAGGTTGACCCCAACGAGGGCGTCCGACTCTCCCAAGCGCAGACGCCGCAGAATTTCGACGCGCTCGATTGCGTCGATGTCGCTGTGGAGGTACTCTACCTTGACGCCGTTTTCGCGCAGGTAGTCCGTAATTTCCTCGCTCATGCGCTTTGTGAGGGTTGTAACGAAAACGCGTTCGCCGCGCTCGGCAGCCGCCTTGATTTCGGCGGTGCAGTCCTCCACCTGCCCCTTTATAGGGCGGACAATCATTTCGGGGTCGAGAAGCCCCGTCGGGCGGATAATCTGTTCGACGACGGTGTCGCTTACCGAAAGCTCGAACGGCGCGGGGGTTGCGGAGACGAAAACCGTCTGCCCCGTGAGGGCGTCGAACTCTTCGGGGCGGAGCGGGCGGTTGTCGAGCGCGCTTGGCAGGCGGAAGCCGTATTCGATGAGCCGCTCCTTGCGCGAGCGGTCGCCGTGGAACATGCCGCGAATCTGCGGGTATGTTACGTGGCTTTCGTCGAGGAACAGCAGTGTGTCTTTCGGGAAGAAGTCGAGCAGACACCACGGGCGCGAGCCTGCGGGACGCCCCGCCAAGTGGCGCGAGTAGTTTTCTATGCCCGTGCAAAAGCCCGTTTCGGCGAGCAAGTCCAAGTCCTGCTCTGTGCGCATTTTTATGCGCTGGGCTTCGAGAAGTTTGTTCTCGCGCTCAAGCTGCGCAACGCGCTCCTCCAACTCGGCGCGGATTGAAACCGTCGCAGCCTCGACCGCATCTTTCGGGGTTACGAAGCCCGTTGCGGGATAGAGGTCGAAGCGGTCGAGCCTGCCCAAACTTTCGCCCGTGAGGGGGTCGATTTTTTTGAGAGAGTCTATTTCGTCGCCGAAAAATTCGACCCTCAGCGCGGTGTCGAGATACGCCGGATAGATGTCGATGACGTCGCCGCGAACCCTGAAAACCCCGCGCTCGAACGACGCATCGTTGCGCGAATACCGAATGTCTATCATGCGCTCGGCGAGGCTTTCGCGCGAAATTTCCAAGCCCTTGCGGAGCGGAATCATCATCTTGCGGAAGTCTTCGGGCGAGCCCAAGCCGTAGATGCACGAAACCGTCGCAACCACGATAACGTCGCGCCGCGAGACGAGCGAGCTTGCCGTGGAAATCCTCAGTTTTTCGATGTCGTCGTTTATAGACGAATCCTTTTCAATGTAGGTGTCGGTTTGGGGAATGTAGGCTTCGGGCTGGTAATAGTCGTAATAGCTTACAAAGTATTCGACGGCGTTTTCGGGGAAGAACTCCTTGAATTCGGAATAGAGCTGCGCCGAAAGCGTCTTGTTGTGAGAGATAATCAGCGCGGGGCGGTTCATCTTGGCGATTACGTTCGCCATCGTGAAAGTCTTGCCCGAACCCGTTACCCCGACGAGTGTGGAGTACTTCGAGCCCGACTCTATGCTTTTGCACAGCGCGTCAATCGCCTTGGGCTGGTCGCCCGACGGCGCGTACTTCGACGAAAGTTTGAAAAGGCTTTCCATTTTGAATTATTCGATATCCGACACCGAAAGCGGAGTGAAGTTCTCTATAATAATATCGGGGAATCCCGCGAAACGGCTTTCCCAGAAGTCGGCGGGGTGCGTAGTGGCGACGGCGACGCTTTTCATGCGGGCGGCAATCGCCGCGTCAATGCCCGCCTCGGAGTCTTCGAAAACGACGCATTTGCGTGGCGGAACGCCGATTTTCTCGGCGGCGCAGAGGAAAACGTCGGGGGCGGGCTTGCCGCGCTCGACGTCCTCCATTGTGGCGGCGGCGGCGAAAAATTCGGAGAGCCCAAGCTTTTCGAGAGCCTGTTCGAGGTTCTCGCGCGGGGTCGAGCTGCCTATCGCGCACGGAACGCCTGCGTCGCGCAGCTTTGCGAGAAATTCGCGGACGCCCTCGACCGTCGGAATCCCGCGGTCGGCGACGATTTTGCGGTAGTAGACCTCCTTTTCGTCCGACATTTTCCGAACCTCTGCGGGGTCGGAAGTCCACTTCAAGATGTCGGGTATGATTTCGACATTGCGCTTGCCGAAAGTGTCGAGCATGAAATTTTCGGGAATGGTGTGTCCGTGGGCTTCGGCGAGCATGCGCCAGCTGTCCAAATGCTCCTTGCAGGAATCGACGACAACGCCGTCCCAGTCGAATATCGCTCCAATTTTTTTCATATCGTCGGCTTATTTTTGCAGAGCGCGGATTTTTTAAAAGCGTTTTTTTTCGGAAAAAATTGTTGAACGCCCGAAGCTTTTCGGTAGAAACAAAGTCAATAATGAGCACTGAACCCGAAAATAGAAAAGTGGTTTTGACCGCCGCGCAGCCGACGGGCAAACTCCACCTCGGCAACTACCTCGGCGCCGTAAAGAACTGGGCTGCTCTTCCTGACGAATTTAATTGCTTTTATTTCATGGCCGACCTGCACACGCTCACCGTGCGTCAGGATCCGAAGGAGCTTCGCCGCCGCTCCACGGCGCAGCTTGCGCAGTACATCGCCTGCGGNNCCTCGGCGCGGTCAAAAACTGGGTCGATTTGGTCGAAGACAACGACTGCTACTTCGGCGTCGCCGACATGCACGCAATCACAATTCCGTACGTCCCCGCCGACCTCAAAAAGAACGTCTACGACTGCGTGGCGCAGTTCATGGCGTGCGGCCTCGACGCCGAAAAATGCAACCTTTTCGTGCAAAGCTCGATTGTCGGGCACGCCGAACTCTCGTGGATTCTCGGCTGCATCTGCCCGCTCGGACAGCTCGAAAGAATGACGCAGTTCAAGGACAAGGC
>DHMA01000152.1:6210-6608 GCA_002405555.1 Opitutia bacterium UBA4654 | reverse complement strand
GACGTCGACGACGACAACCCCGGACGCGTTCTCGTCTACGCCACCAGCGCGGAATCCATGAACAGGGCGGTTTCCGAAATCGAGCTTGTAACGGGCGAAATCGAAGTCGGCAAGACCTACCGCGGCATTGTTCGTTCCATCAAGGAATTCGGCGCGTTTGTCGAATGTCTCCCCGGCAAGGAGGGTCTTGTTCACATCTCCGAGTTGGCTGACTTCCGCGTAAACAAAACCGAGGACGTTTGCAAGCTTGGCGACGAAATCATTGTCAAGTGCATTGGCATTGACGACAAGGGTCGCGTAAAGCTTTCGCGTCGTGCGGCGCTCTGCGAGCAGCAGGGTATACCTTACGAACAAAGAGCAAGGTAGCGCGAGTAGGTAGCGCGAACCTGCGGGACTTG
>DHMA01000152.1:5096-6069 GCA_002405555.1 Opitutia bacterium UBA4654 | reverse complement strand
GGGAAGTGTGCGGATTGCCGAGGGTTTTGTTTATATTAGTGCGCGATTTCATCGCGCGGTAGGTTTTGATTTTGTTTTTTAGGATACCTGACGGAGTGAAGATGTGTGTCTGTGCAGGGGTAGGGTTGTCTGACGGAGTGAAGTAGGTTTTTGCGTTTGATGTTCGGTTGTTTTTATTCTTTTTAGTGTTATTTGCATGCGCAAAAAAACGGAAAGCGTTTTGCTTTCCGTTTTGTGTGTGGGGGTTATTTCACAATCAGGCAGACTTGGCAGCCTGGGCCGTGCACGCCCTCCACGAGCACGCCCTCAACGTCCGTCGTTTTTGAGGGGGCGGCGACGTATATTGCGTAGGGGCAATCCACCGTCTTTTCGAGCGCGTCGTATATTGTTTGTTCTATATCGCTTTCTTTTAGCACTGCGACGTGTATCCACGGCGCGATTGTATCGAGTCTGTCGGCGGTATCTTTGTCTTTTAGCACTATTGCGCCGCTTTCGGCTATTGCCATCGACGCTTTGCTGATTCCGAAGTCGTATTCGTCGGGGTTGTTGCGGTCGAACTCCCTGTCGAGTTTGAAGAAGTTTTCCAGTCCGAATGTATTGTCGAGTTTTGCGTCGGCGACTCCCCGTTTACAGCCCTTGTCTTTGAGGAATGCAACCAGCGCTTCCGCGCTTTCGACCACGTTTCCGTGGCTTGCCAGAAAGTTCCTAACAAACGCCTCTTTCGGCGTTCCCGCTATTGCGGGGTTCGACACCGTGTCCTCCCTCGAAAACTTGGGAAGTTCGGCTTTCGGGCGCGATTTCTCCGCGTCTTTTACCGTGTTTATAAAAGCGTTTTTATCCATTTTTAGAGAACCATTTTCTGAAATTGCCTCCCTTGAATTTCGGGAGAGTGCGTGTTTTAAGCCACCTGCCGAGCGGCCCGACTTTGAACAAGTCGAGCGGAATCAGGTTGGCGAGTTTGTTGAGCGGCATG
>DHMA01000152.1:0-5054 GCA_002405555.1 Opitutia bacterium UBA4654 | reverse complement strand
CCGCCCGCCACAGTTTCGGCGACGACGCCAGCACTGCCCAGCCCTTGAAGTTGATGTCGTTTGCAACTTTCATCTTTTCGCGCTTCATTTTGTCGCGCATTTTCAGAATGAGGTCGGGCAGGGGGATTTTCGCGGGGCAGACGTCCGCGCATGCGCCGCAGAGCGAGCACGCTTTGGGGAGGTCTGCGTATTTCGACGGGTCTTCTGCGAGCAGCGGCGAAAGCACGATTCCCAGCGGCCCCGGGTAGACTGCGCGGTATGCGTGTCCGCCCACGAGTCTGAACACGGGGCAGCGGTTCATGCACGCGCCGCAGCGCATGCATTTGAGAATGTCGGCGAATTCGCTTCCGAGGATTTTGCTTCTGCCGTTGTCGAGGAACACGACGTACATTTCGGACGGGCTGTTTTTTGCGCTGCCCGCGCCCGCGACGAAGTCGGTATACACCGTGCTGTGCTGTCCCGTCGCGCTTCTTGCGAGCAGGTTGAGGAACACCGAGAGTTCCCTTGCCGACGGTATAACCTTTTCGAAGCCCGCTATTGCGATGTGCGTTTTTGCTCCCGCCATCGAGAACCTCGAATTGCCCTCGTTTGTCGCAAGCACAATCGCGCCCTCTTTTGCGAGGACGTAGTTTGCGCCGCTTATGACGACGTCCGCGTTGAAATATTTTTTGCGGAGGTATTTTCTGGCGTTGAGCGTAATGTGTGTCGGCTCGTCGTCGTAGGGGGCGATGTTGTGTTTTTCGAAAGACCTTGCGATGTCGTCGCGCCGTCTGTGGATTGCGGGCTTTACGATGTGCGAGGGTCTTTCGCCGTCGATTTGGATAATCAATTCGCCGAGGTCGGTTTCGACCGCCTCCACGCCGTTCTTTTCGAGGAACGCGTTGAGTTCGATTTCCTCCGTCGTCATTGACTTCACTTTGACGACGTTCTTTGCGTTCTTTTCCCTGAGAATGCCGAGGATAATGTTCCGCGCCTCCTCCGCGTCTTTTGCGAAGAGCACTTTGACGCCGTTTGCTTCGAGCGACGCCACCGCCTTTTCGAGATTTTCGGAGGGTTTGAGCGACTTTATTTTGTTCGCAAGCTCGCGCAGATGTTCTGTTTTGCCCTCTTCGGGGTACGCCGCGTTGAGGATTTTCTCCCTCGCGACCGTGCTTCCCACGCTTGCGAGCATCACCGCGTTTTTGACCACAGGGTCGAGCGTTTCGCAGAATTTGTCTATGGGTTGGAGAGCCATTATTCGTTTCCTCCCATCGCCTGTACAAAGACCTGCGCCGCGTGTCGGGCGGGGTATTTGATGTTGTTTCTGTCGGCTATTCCCTTTTGATGGAGCAGGCACGACGTATCCGCCGCCACCACGAGGTCGGGGTTTGCCGCGCTGATTGCCCGCACTTTCGCAAGCCCCATTTCGGACGAAATTTGCGGGAACACCACGGAGAACGTCCCGCCGAAGCCGCAGCACGAGTCGGAATTTTCGAAGTCGAGAATTTCCGCCCCGTCTATCGATTCGAGCAGTTTGCGGAGCGCGGCGGGCGTGCCGCTGCCGCGTCCGTGGCACGAGTTGTGCACGGCGATTTTCGCGTCGAGATGTCCGCCGATTTTTTCGACGCCGAGCGCGTTTACGAGGTAGTCGCAAAATTCCCACACGCGTTTCGCGAAGGCGTCTACCGCGTCGCGCTCCGCCTGCGGCTGGTCGCGGAAGGCGATTTTCGCCGAGTGGAACAGCATTGCCGCGCACGACGCGCTGGGCACTACAATCGGGTAGTCGTTTTCGGAAAACGCCCTGATTGTGCTTGCAATTACCTTGCGCGCGCTTGCGAAGTCGCCGCTATTGAATGCGGGCTGTCCGCAGCAAGTCTGGTTTTTCGGGAGTTCGACTTCCGCCCCGAATTTTCGGAGAACCGAAACCGCGCATTGCGCGGCGTCGGCGAAAATCGAATCGCACAGGCAGGTCGCCATGAAGTTCACGCGCCCGCCCTTGATTCTGTCAGATGGAGGTGTGTACATTTCGTTTTCTTCTAATATTTTTTCGCTATTTCCGCTGCGTAATCGCGGCCGTTAGGGTAGATGTATTTAGAGAGGAAAAGGTCGAGCGGCGTTTTGTCCGCGCCGAAGCGTTCTATTGCGAGCTTTCCGTCCGCCGATTTGCGCAGGTACGCGATGTCGTTGTAGGGCGCGGCTCCCTCTTTGTGGCGCGAGAACAGCACGAGTTTCAGCGAGCCCGCGTCCATGATTTTGCGGTATTTCTTGCCCCATTTGAAGTATTCGCCGAGCGTCGCCCTGCGTTCGGCTTCGGGCATGCTCTTGAATTGCGATTCGAATTTTGCGCGGCTTGCGGGCGTCATGAAATTTCCGTATTCGTCGAGCTTCCAAGAGTAGAACACGTCCTGCGCGTTGTGGTAGAATTTTGCCTCCGCCGTCTCGTTTACGCCGTCGGCTTCCTCCATCGAGAGCAGCGCGCCGTTTTTGAATTGCAGGAACGGCAGCTTTTTAGCCTCCAATTTTTCGAGCGTCTTTGCGTCTTTTCCCGAAAGCGCGGCGGGCTTGATTTCCCGCGCGTTGGCGAAGTCGGACGTGCCGAGCAGGGCGAGAAGCGGGTCGTTGAACGACGCGTTCCAGAGGTATTTGCCGTCGGCGGATTTTTCGAAAACCATTGCGTTCATTCCAGCGCGGAGGCGCGAGCCTTTCGGCATTGCGAAAACGAGAATGCGGAGCTTCCCCGCGGCGGCGACCGCCGCCTTGTCGAAGTCGGCTTTTGTCAGGCGCGAGGCTTTCAGGAATTTTGCGGCGCGGGCGGCGTCCTTTTGCTTCGAGACTGCGGGCGCGTCGAGGCACGCCTTTGCGGCGGCTTTCACCGCGTCGGCGTCGTCGGCTTTCCAGAGAACCGCGTATGCGTCGAGATATTTTATTCCGCCGCCCTTTGTTTCGCCTGCGTCTTCGAGCGCAAAGCCCATCGGAGTTGCCGCAAACGCCGCCTGCAACGCGGCGCATGCCGAAATTATCGAAAGTATTTTTTTCATTTTAGTGGTGGTATCCCGTTTTTGCCGTGATTGTTTTTGCCCTGTAAATTTGTTCGAGAAGAATCGCCCGCGCGAATTCGTGCGTGAACGTCATCGGCGACATCGACATCAGCACGTCGGCGCGTTTTTTCACCTCGTCGGCAAGCCCGTACGCGCTGCCGATTACGAACGCGCTTCCGCCCGCCAGCTCGTCGTCTTCAAGCCGTTTCGAAAATCCGCGCGACGTGAACGTTTTTCCCTCTTCCGACATTACATAGACTTTTCCCCGAAAATTTTTCAAGGATTCCAAGATTTTTTCACATTCGCGCTCCGGTGTCGAGTCTTTTAACTCCGCAATTTCGATTCCGCCAAAGCGTTTGAGCCTGTCGGCGAAGTCGGCGCAGATTTCCGCAAGCGCGCGGTTTTTCATTTTGCCTACAACCACGAGTTTCAGCATGCCGCGCTCCTTCCGCCGCGCGTCGGGGCGGCGTTTCCGTTTCTGTTTTCTGCCTGTTTCAATGCGTCGATTTTTCGTCTTTTTATATTCCGCGAGGACGGGGGAGGTCAAGAATATAGGCGCGGGGCGTCGGCGCGTTTTTTTTTGCCGCCGATATTGCTTGCGAAAATTTTGAGCCGAAGTAAAACGTAGTCGTATTTTTTTTACTATGGACGTCTTTTACGAAAAAATCATGAGGCCGATTCTGTTTTCGCAGAATCCCGAATTTGCCCACGATATGGCCCTCAAAGCCATGCAGGTTGTCTCCGCAGTTCCCCCGCTGAGAATGGCGATGGAATACCTCAACCTCGTCAAAACGCAAAAACCCGTAAAGGTTTTCGGGCTTGAATTTCCCAACCGCGTCGGGCTTGCCGCGGGCTTCGACAAAGACGCGTACGTCTGGCGCGCCGCGCCCGCGTTCGGCTTCGGACACGTCGAAATCGGCACGGTCTCGAAACTCAAACAGGCGGGGAATCCCAAGCCGCGCATGTTCCGCTACCCCTTCGCCGAGGCGGTCGTAAACTCGTGCGGATTCCCGAACGACGGCGCGGAGGAAATCTCCAAAAGGCTCGCGTCGGTTCTCGACGGCAACCGCTCGCTGACGAAAAAATGCCCGCTCGGCGTAAATATCGGAAAGTCGAAAATCACCCCCCTCGAAGAGGCGGCGGAAGACTACCTTTTCAGCTTCAACGCCCTTGCCGACTATGCCGACTTCTTTGTAATCAACGTCAGCAGTCCGAATACTCCCGAACTCCGCAAATTGCAGGGCAGGGAATTTCTGCCCAACCTCTTGGGCACGGTAAATTCGGCGAACATAGACCGCTCCAAAAAACTCGGCGTTCCGCGAATCCCGATAATCCTGAAAATCGCGCCCGATTTGACCTTTGCGGAAATAGACTCGATTCTCTCCGTGCTCTTCGAGTTGAAGCTCGACGGCATTTGCGCCACGAACACGACAATCAACCGCGACGCCTACCCGCAAATGGAAAAGAACGGCGGCATGAGCGGCGCGCCGCTTTTCGAGAAGTCGCTCGAAATTGTGAAATACATCTCGCAGGCGACCGACGGCAAACTGCCGATTATCGGCGTGGGCGGCATTACCAACGCCGACAGGGCGGGACGCATGATGAACGCGGGGGCAAGCTTGGTGCAAATCTACACGGGAATGATTTACAGGGGGCCGTTCTATGCGCGTTCCCTCGCGAAATCACTGCTGTGGCGGGACTGCAACTGGCTCTAACGGCGCGTGAAAGCACCAGTCTAAGGGCGTTTCGCGCACGCCCCAGACCGCTTACATACGCCAAGTATGCTACGCGCCCTGTTTCGTGCGCAAAGCCGCCCTTATACTGGCACTTTGACGCGCCTAAATACGGGGCGTTATAGCACCGTTGATGCGGCGTTTCCACGCGCAGTCAGACCGCTCGCGTACAAAAGTACGCCACGCGCCCTGCCTGCGCGTGAAAGCCACCGCCTGAACGGTACTTTGACGCGCCTAAAATTACACGGCGCGTGAAAGCACTTCCCTAAGGGCGTTTCCCTGTACGCCCAGACCGCTCGCGTAC
>DHMA01000170.1:503-3503 GCA_002405555.1 Opitutia bacterium UBA4654 | reverse complement strand
ATCCATTCCGAGTCGCGCTTGGCGAGGTATTCGTTGACCGTCACCAAGTGGCAGCCCTTGCCCGTGAGCGCGTTGAGGTAGAGCGGGAGGGTCGCCACAAGCGTTTTGCCTTCGCCGGTCGCCATTTCGGCAATCATGTTTTGGTGGAGGGCAATGCCGCCGATTAATTGCACGTCGTAGTGCACCATCTGCCATTCGATTTCGTGTCCGCAGACTTCAACCTTTCTGCCGCAGAGTCTGCGGGCGGCGTTCTTTACCGTCGCGAATGCTTCGGGCAGAAGCGAGTCGAGCGATTCTCCGTTTGCGTAGCGTTGTTTGAACTCGTCCGTCTTTGCGCGGAGCTGTTCGTCGGTGAGCTTTTGGTACTGCTCTTCGAGCGCGTTTATTTTTGCGATAATCGGGCGCGTTTTCTTGTAGAATTTCTTGTAGTGGCTGCCCGCGAAAAGTTTGATTATATTTGCCAGCATGATGTTTGAAAATTAATAAAAATGCACGTTGCGGCGCGTCGTTGCGCCGTTTGTTCCCCGCGCCGACCGCGGCGCGGAACTCGAAAAACGGAATTGGAAACTACGCCGCCGACGGCGCGCGTATCGCGTTTGCTTTCGACGAAAAAATCGGGTTTTGCGCCGCGCCGTCCCGCTTTGCTACCGTCGGGTTTTGCGCGGGCGCGCCGAACGCCGCCGCGCCGTTTTCGCGCGCCACCGCGAGTATCGCCACATACGCGAGAATGTCCGACGCCTCCATGTGCCGCGTCGATTTCCACGAAACCGCTTTGACCACATGCGCGTTCGCCCCGCCGTCGGAATGCGGGAGGTACGGCGCGTCGATTCCGCACACGCTCTGCACGCATGCGACCATGAAGCCGAATGCAATCGAAAGACTGTGCGCGAGTTTCAACATAAAAAATCAGACCGCGAGCTTAGCGCGAAAGTTTGCCCGTGCCAAGCCTATTTTGTGGCCCCCCAGCGCGACGTGAACGGGTAGAATATAATCAGCGACTTCCCCACAATCGCCTTTTCGGGGACTTCGCCCCAGTAGCGGCTGTCGAGGCTGTTTGCGGAGTTGTCGCCCATCGCGAAGTAGTGCTTGGGCGAAATTTTCGCGTTGCCGCCGTCGCGGAAGACGCCCTCTTTTTTGTAGCCGCAGTAAAGCCCCGATTTTTTCGCGTTTGCCTCGAACGCGGGCGAGCCTTCGATGGGTTTGCCGTTTCTGAAAAGCGTATCGCCCTCGACCGCGAGCGTGTCGCCGCCTTGCCCCACGAGCCTTTTGATGTAGTATTTGTCGTCGGGGACGCCGCCGTTCATTTGCGTCATGCCCTCGCAGTATTTTGTGCGGAATACGATTGGGTCTCCGATTTTCGGCTTTTTGAAATTGTATGTGAACCTGTCCACAAAGAGCATGTCGCCGCCGAGAATGTCGAAGTTCAGGTATTTCTCGCCTTTTTCGACTTTGCCGAGGCTCATCAGCCACGTTCCGTTTCTGTTGACGATTGCCGCCTTTTCGAGGTCGAACGCCTTTGACATCACTTCGTCGAGCTGGAAGTCTGCGGGCAGGGCGAGTTCGGTTTTTTTGCCGTTTACGAAGAACGTGTAGAAGCGTTCGTATGTGGGCCACACGAAGTATTTTTTCACGGGGCGCACTTCCGATGCGAACAATCCGCGCCCGCGCATGCCCGACGGCGCGTTGACCTCCACGAACAGCTCGCCGCTTTCGGGGGCTGTGAGGGAGTAGTTGTCGGCGGCAAGAGCCGCGAAACGCCAGATTTTTTCGGGGAGCTTCGGCGGGGGAGTTCCGTCGTTGCCGTTGTAGACCACGCTCGTCATTCCGTAGAACGACGGGTACATGGAGTTTGTCGGAATTTTGAAAGGCTGCAAAAAGAAGCTGCGGATGCCGATTGCGAGGATTCCCGCAACAACAATCATGTCGGTGTAGTCCGCCCACGAGGAGAGCGGGTAGATTGTGCCTCCGCACTTGCGCATGAGCTTTTCGAGCGCGTCGGCGCATTTTTCGTACTCCTCCGTGCCCACCTTGCCGTCGTCGATAAGCCCCTCGAGCTTTTCTATCGACGCCGCGAGCGACTTTGCGTCGGCTTCCGCCACTATGTCGCAGCGGTAGTTGTAGACTTTGTACGCCGTGCCGAGCAGGTCTTTTGCCCGTTTCTGTTTTTTGCTTTTGAAAAATCCGAACATTTTGCGTTTTCCTCGCGTTCCGTTTGTGCGGCTATGCGTTTGATTTCAGCACGTTCACGAACGCCTCCTGCGGAATCGACACTTTGCCGATTTGCTTCATGCGTTTTTTGCCCTCTTTCTGTTTTTCGAGCAGTTTTTTCTTTCGGGTGATGTCGCCGCCGTAGCATTTTGCGGTGACGTCCTTGCGGAACGAGCCTATCGTTTCCCTTGCTATGATTTTTCCGCCGATTGCCGCCTGAATTGCGACCTTGAACATCTGTCTGGGCAGAATGTCTTTGAGCTTTGCGCAGAGCGCGCGCCCTTTCTGCTCCGCCTTTTCGACGTGCACGATTGACGAGAACGCGTCTATCTGCTCGCCGTTTACGAGAATGTCGAGCCGCACAAGCTTCGACTCCACATAGCCGTCCATTTCGTAGTCGAGGCTTCCGTAGCCGCGCGTTATGCTTTTGAGTCTGTCGTTGAAGTCGATGAGGATTTCGTTGAGCGGCATTGAGCACACGAGCATTACGCGGGAGTCGTCGATAAGCTCCGTCTTCTGGCAGAAGCCGCGCTTTTCCGAGACGAGCGCGAGCATGTCGCCGATGGATTCGGTGGGAATCATGATGTTTGCCACAATCATCGGTTCGTAAATCGCCTTGATTGTGGTGGGGTCGGGCAGGCGGCAGGGGTTGTCTATCTCGATTTGTTCGCCGTCGTTGAGGTCGATTTTATAGACCACGCTCGGGTAGGTCGAGATGATGTCGAGGTCGTATTCCCTGCGCAGGCGTTCCTGCACGATTTCCATATGCAGAAGCCCCAGAAAGCCGCAGCG
>DHMA01000170.1:318-485 GCA_002405555.1 Opitutia bacterium UBA4654 | reverse complement strand
AAGCCGAAGCCGAGCGCGACGGAAGTCTCCGCCTGATACACGAGCGCGGAGTCGTTGAGTTGCAGTTTTGCTATTGAAACTTTCAGTTTTTCGTATTCCGACGTATCCACGGGGTATATGCCCGAAAACACCATCGGCTTTACCTCCTTGTAGCCGTGGAGCATTTG
>DHMA01000170.1:0-229 GCA_002405555.1 Opitutia bacterium UBA4654 | reverse complement strand
TTCGCCGCCGACGTGATTGTGTCGCCGATTCTGATGTGCGCAACCTCCTTGATGTTCCCCACGATGTAGCCCGTGCAGCCCGCGTCGAGCGTGGGTTCGGAGGTCATCGACGGCGTGAAGCGGCCGACTTCCTTGACGGTCGTGCGGCGGCCGTTGCTCATGAAGACTATTTCGTCGCCGGGTTTAATCGAGCCCGAGAACACGCGGACGTAGCAGATTACGCCCTTGT
>DHMA01000040.1:5989-6659 GCA_002405555.1 Opitutia bacterium UBA4654 | reverse complement strand
AGCTGTCGCGGTGCTTCTGCTTTGCATGGCGTACCTCGCGTTTCTTGCGTGCTCTAAAAACGGCGCAAAAATGTAATTGAAAAACGCGCGGCTTAATGCGAAAAAGTCCGTCAAACGACGGACTTTTTTTATGGGAAAAATCTTCATTTACATAGACGAAATCGAAGCCGACGGGCGCGAAATAGCCGCAACCGCCGCGCATTGCGTGAGAACCGAAGCCTCCTACGGGGCGTCGCTTTCGGGCGGGCGGGCGTTGTGGATTAAGGCGGGCGCGGACGCGCCTTTCGGAATTTTCAAATACCTCAAATTCGCGTTCGGCGCGGGACTTCACCCCAAATGCCTTTTCAACCTGCCCGCAGTGCGCGGGAAAATCGCCGAAGCATTCAAAAAACCGCGCGGATACGCGGGCGAATTCGGCTTCGCAAAAATCCCCTACGAAACATTGCGATACCTCGATTTTACCGAAAAAAGAGCAGCCCCCGCGCTCCCCAAAAACGCGGTTTTCGACACGTCGAAATCCGACGCGGAAAACGCGGAGGACGCCGTCGAACGGGCGAAATCGGGGCGCGACGTTTTCCTGAGGCTTACGCGCGACCCAAGCCTACGGCTTACGCGCAAAATAGCCGCCGCCCTCCCCGCTCCCGAAAACGAAATCCAAGTGTACTCGCCC
>DHMA01000040.1:1960-5914 GCA_002405555.1 Opitutia bacterium UBA4654 | reverse complement strand
AATGCCGCCCGCCGAGACGGAAATCGACCTCCGCGCCGCCCTGCGCAAAACGGGGCTGAAAGACGGCAAAGACTGCGTCGCGTTTTTCGAGAAAACCTCCGCGCGGTTCTGGTTTGCAGGCAACGCGCCCGAAGCGGAAATCCGCAAAGTCTTGGAGGAATCGGGCGCGAGGATTTTGTCGGACGCCGAACGCGGGCAGCTGGGAATAGCCGACGCCAAGTTCGGCGACGCCGTCGCGGCAGTCCCCGCCCGCGCCCGAATTGCGCGGAATTTCGGGGTTTCGGCATACTCGGAGGACGGCGGAATTTTCCTGTCGTCAAACGGAAACGCCGCCGCGCCGACCTCGCCCGCCGACTTCGCAAAACGCGCCGAAAAATAGCCGCCCGCTAAAAATATATTCTGCCGATTTCGAGCGAAAACCAGAGCGCGAGGAACACCACGCTCAAAAACTTGAAGACCGACGCGAACACCGTTCCCAGAAACGCGCCGATGCCCGCGCGCGTCGCGTCGCGCCACGACGCCCCGCCGAAAAGCTCGAACGCGAGCGCAAAAAACAGCGGAGCAATGAAAATCCAAAGCATTGGCGGGGGAATCAGCATGCCCGCAAACACGCCGACGAACGCGCCGAAAACGCCGCGCCACGTTGCCCCGAATTTCTTTGCGCCTATCCACGACGCAAAAATGTCAACAAGCTGCGCCAAAACCGCAACCGCAACCGCCGCGCCCGCAAGCCACCAGGAAATTTCCGCCGACGGAACGAAAATCTTGAAGCATAAAACCGCAAGCCCCGCAAGGAGCGGCCCGGGGACGACGGGTATAAACGACCCCACCGCGCCTACCGCCAACATTATGTAAACGACGCCCGCCCAGCACGCAATATAGATTTGGTCTTCCATTTAGACTTGAAAATAAGTTGTGTTTCTATTTTATCAATAAAAGTTTCAGTATAAAAATACCATGGAAAATAAAGACAGCAAACTTTTGGAAATTCTTCAACAGGAAAAGTTCCTCGCATTTTTCGATTTCTGCAAAATCGGCGAATCGGGCGAGAGCGAACTCGACGGGCTTTGCAAAGTGGCAATCCCCCAAAACGTCGAGAATATAGACTACATCTGCTTTACTTTCATATTCGACACGCCGAACGAAGCATCGAAAATGCTCGCAAAAAGAATCATGGCAAAACTCACCACAGAGGCGTTCAGAAAGGCGGAACCTTCCGTCTACGCGGTTACAAGCGTGCCCGCAATCATGAGGCAGGCGGAAAACTATATCCACCAGCTCGACGTAATTTTCAAAGACAAGGTAAACGAAGACCACAAGAGCATAATCAACAGGCTCGTCTTTACAATCCGCAACGCCGCGGGCTTGGACACCGAAGTCCCCCAGTGGTGGGACGAATCCGCCGCCCCCGCCCCGTCGGAGGCGGAAAAGGAGAACTGGTCGGCGCGCATCAAGGCGTTTTTGGGAATTAGGAAATAGCAAACACCCGCGCCGTTTCGAGAACGAAGCGGCGTTTATTTTTTTAGGACATGAATATTTGGTTCCACCCGTCAAAAGCAATAGAAGCACTGCTGAAAGACTCCGCCGAAAAGGCGGGTTTCGAGGCCGATTTCCAGCCGCAGGTTCGCCCCGCAGACCCCAAATTCGGGGACTTTCAGGCAAACGGCGTTTTGCCCTACGCAAAGTCGCGCAAACAGAATCCGAGGGCGGCTGCGGAAAAGCTCGTCGAAACGCTGAAATCGTCGCCCGACTTCGACGAATCGTACATCGCAGTCTCGATTGCGGGGCCGGGGTTCGTAAACTTCGCGCTCACGCCCAAATTCCTCGGCGCGTGGCTCGCAAAATACAGGGGAGAAGCCGAACTTAAATCTGCGGCAAGCAAGTTTTTCGACGGCAAGAAAATGGTCATAGACTACCCCTCGCCGAACACCGCAAAACAAATGCACGTCGGACACCTCCGCCCCATGGTCATAGGCGAAGCCGTCAAACGCCTGCTGAAATTCTGCGGCGCGGACATCATTACCGACAACCACGTCGGCGACTGGGGCACAAACTTCGGCATTCTCATCTACGGAATCAAAACAAACAACTACAAGCTCGACGCCTCCAACGAAAACTCGCTCGAAGAGCTTGAACAGATGTACAAGCGCGGAAGCGCGCTCGTGAAGGAGTCTAAGGAAGCCGCCGACGCCGCGAGGGAAGAGCTTGTGAAGCTCCAAAACGGAGACCCTGAAAACGTCGCCCTCTGGAACGAAATCAACAAGGTGAGCGTCGTGGCGTTCGACAGAATGTACAAACGCATGGGGCTTACAATAGACATCACCCTCGGCGAATCTTTCTACCGCGACAAGGTGGGCAGAATCTACAAGGAGCTGACCGAAACGGGAATCGCCGAGGAAAATCAGGGCGCGCTCGTCGTCTTCCTGCGCGACCACGACAGATTCAAAACGCAGCCTTTCATTATCCGCAAAAGCGACGGCGCGTCGAACTACGCTTCTACCGACTTGGCGACGCTCCTTTACAGGGTGGAGCACTTCGGCGCGGAGGAAGTCGTCTACGTTACCGACGGCAGACAGCAGGACCACTTCCAGCAGCTTTTCCTCACCGCTAAAAAATGGTTCGGCGCAAAGGGATACAAACTGCCCGACCTGCGCCACGTCTGGTTCGGCACAATTCTGGGAAGCGACGGCAAGGCAATAAAAACAAAAAGCGGAGAACCTATCCGCCTGCGCGCGCTTCTGGACGAATCGGTCGCGAGGGCAAAGGCGATTGTGAAGGAGAAAAACCCCGACATCGACGAAGCCGAAGCCGACAAAATCGCCGAAACCGTGGGCGTCGCCGCGCTCCGCTACGCCGACCTCGTGCAAAACAGAACGAGCGACTACGTTTTCTCTTGGGACAAACTTCTGGCGTTCGAGGGCAACACCGCGCCCTACCTGCTCTACGCAGTCGCGCGTATGCACTCCATTTTCCGCAAGGTGGGAATGTCGCCCGACGCCGATTTCGAAAAGGACGCCTCCCCGCTCGAAACCGAGCAGGAAATCGCCCTCGCCCGCAAAATGCTGGCACTGCCCGCGGTGTTCGAGCAAACGCTCTCCGAACTGCGCCCGCATTACCTCTGCATTTACCTCTACGAGCTTGCGGGCGTGTTCTCGGCATTCTACAACGCGAACAAGGTCATTGTGGACGACAAGCCCACGATGGCAAAACGCCTCGTGCTCTGCTCGCGAACCCTCGGAATCCTCGAAGCGGGGCTGCGCCTCTTGGGCATAGAGCCGCTCGAAAAAATGTAAAATGAAAATCTCGACAAAAAACGGCGACGGCGGCAAAACGAAACTCGTGTTCATGCGCGAAGTTTCAAAGGCGTCGCCGAACGTCTGCGCATACGGCGCGCTCGACGACTGCTCGGCGACAATCGGCTTGGCGCGGTCGTTCGCGCCCGAAGGGACGGCAAAAAAGCTCCTGCGCATTCAGGAAAAACTCGTGTTCCTGATGACGGAGCTTGCGACGGCAAGGGAGGACTTCCCCAAACTCGCCGAAAAGAACATCAAGACCCTCGGCGAGTCCGACCTCGCCGAACTCGAAGCGCAAATAGACGCCTACGAGGGCGGCGGCAACACGTTCAGGGGCTGGACGCATTCGGGCGAAAACAGCTTGCAGGCGTCTCTCGACATGGCGCGGGCGCGGTGCAGAAACGCCGAACGCGAAATCGTAAAACTCGCCGAAGCCGACGGTCTTGCGAGAGACTTCCCCCTGCGCTACGTCAACAGACTCTCCGACCTGCTCTACCTCATGGCGCAGGACGCCGCCGCAAAATAAAGCAAAACGCGCACCGCGCAACGCAACGGAGGGGCTTTCCTGCGCGGCGGCAGTTTTTCGCCGCAACGCTACGTCGCCCTCCGCCGCAGTAGCTGTTTCACGCTACTCCCTCCTCCGCCAACGGCGGTTTTTTCC
>DHMA01000040.1:0-1917 GCA_002405555.1 Opitutia bacterium UBA4654 | reverse complement strand
TTTTTCCCGCCGCAACGTACACAAAAAAAGCCGCTTTTACGCGGCTTTTTTTGCGTCCGACTGCGCGGATTAGAACTCGTAGCGGAGCTTTACAACAACCGCGTGGTCGCGGGCGGAAGCTTCGCGGAAGAACGAGTAGCCGTATTCCGCGACGGCAACCATGTTGTCGGCAAACTTCCACGCGAGCTCGGCGGAGGCAATCTGGCGGTATGAAGAACCCGCGTCCTCTTCGTTAAGCCAAGTGTACTTGGGCGTGAACGAGAAAACTTCGCAGAACGAAATTTCAACGCCCGCGCCGAGCGACCACAGGAACGCCAAGTTCTTGTCCGCGCCGTAGCTGCTGATATACGCGTACGAACCGCCCGCCGCGAAATCGCCGAAAGGCGTAATTACAACGTCTTCGCAAACGTCGAATCTGTAATAGGGGCGGAGGTTGAGCGGGAACGCAAAGCGGTAAACGTCGGTTTCGCTGTTCGCGCTGATGTAGTCGAACGAAAGCGGAACGAGGACGTTCAAGCCGTACTTGTCGTCGTCAAAGCTGAGGGCGTTGATGCTCAGTTCGAGCGCGCCGTTCGCGCCGAGCTTCTGGCGTCCGTCGATTTTATAGATATTGACACCGCCGCCGATTGCCGCCCAGCTTTTGCCGAACTGCGTAAGGTAGCTCTTGGAAGCCGCCTTTTGCGCGGCGGGGCACGCCTTGTCGCACGCGGGCTTGTCGGCAACGACAACTGCGGGGGCTTTCGCTTCGGGAGCGGGAGCGACGACGACGGGCTTCTGCGCCCTGATGTCGGCTGCGTTTACGCCCGAAAGGTCTCCCCTGTCGGACTTTTCGGCATTCGCCGCGGCCGCGAGAGCCGCGACGGACAGAATTGCAAGTATTGATTTCTTCATATTTTTTACGCTGTGTTTGTAGTTTGTTTGGGATATTTTTATAAAGAACCGAACCGCAAAAAATTTCAAGCAAATTGCAATGCGTGTTTCCAAATTTAAAGTTCTTGAACGGAGCCGCGCATTTTTTATAGAGTCGGCAAATGGACAATTTTATTAAGCGGATTTTTGCGGCGGCGGCAATCGTTCTCGCGGCGACTGCGGCGGCGGGTAAAATCGACAGGCGGGCGGTGGTCGAACGGCACAACGCGGAGACCGTCAAAACAAACCCGAAGTCGCCCGCGCAGGTCGGCAACGGCGAATTTGCGTACAACTTCGACATCACCGGCATGCAGACATTCGTTCCGTTCAACACGCTCGCGCACTGGGCGTGGCACATCGCGCCCGAACCGCGCGGCGGCGAAGATTTCGGGGGAGTGCCGTTCAAAGTCAAAGGCAAAACCGTGTTTCTGCCCGTGGACAGAGAGCCGCTGAAATATCCCCAGTGGCGGCGCGACTTCCCCGATTTCAAGCTCACCGACGCGCAAAAGCGGCGGGCAAAGTGGCTTGCGCAAAATCCGTCGGCGTTAAACCTCGGAAGAATCGGGCTTGCGCTGACGCGGCGGGACGGCGCGGCGGCGGCGTCTTCGGACATCGCAAACGCGCGGCAGAAGCTCGACCTCTTCGGCGGAATCGCGGAAAGCTCGTTCGAGCTTGACGGCGCGAAATTCGCCGTAAAAACGCTCTGCCGACAGGGCGACGACACCGTCGCGTTCGAAATAACGTCGGAGGCGTTCAAAAGCGGAAACGCAAAAGTGTTTTTCGAGTTTCCGCGCCCGAACAACGTCGGCTACCCGCTTTACGTCGGCAGTTGGGACAAGCCCGAACTCCACAGCACGAAGGCCGAAATTTCTAAAAACCGCGCCGAAATACTGCGCGAAATCGACGGGCAAAAACACTTCATAACGGTGGTATGGAACGGCGCGGCGGAAATGTCCGCCGACCCCGAAAACCCGCATAAGCTAACGCTCGCGCCGTCGGAGGGGAAAA
>DHMA01000020.1 GCA_002405555.1 Opitutia bacterium UBA4654 | reverse complement strand
TGGCTGGGCGGCGACCACTACAAATGGCGTCTCATGCGCAGCAACGGCGCGGAGGAAAAATACTGCACGGGCGACGCGTCCGACAGGGAAAAATTCCAGAAATTCGCCGAGGCAATGCCCTACATGCTCCGCAACCCCATGTACCACTGGTGCCACTTGGAGCTTGCCCGCTTCTTCGGAATAGACGACATTCTCCTTTCGGGCGACACCGCCGAGGAAGTCTGGAACAGGGCGAACGAAGTTCTCCGTTCGGGGCTCGGCGCGCGCGAGTGCATGGCGCAAAGCAACGTCGAGGCGGTCTGCACGACCGACGACATCGTCTCCGACCTTTCCTACCACAAAAAATTGGAGGACGAAGGCTTTTCAGTCAAGGTGCGCCCGACTTTCCGCCCCGACAAGGCGTTCGCAATAGAGGGGCACGAGGCGTACATAAAATACCTCGACGCGCTCGAAAAAGTGTCGGGCGTGGAAATTAAATCCTACTACGACCTGATTGCGGCAATCAAAATCAGGCACGACTATTTCCACGAACACGGCTGCCGCGTCTCCGACTACGGCATCGAGACCGTCTGGTACAAAAACTCGTTCTACTACGAAGTGGAGGACACTTTCAAAAAGGCGATTTCGTCGCCCGAACATCTGGCGCACGAAGAAGTGGTTGCGTTCAAGTCGGCAATCCTCAACGAATGCGCGGCGATGGACTACGAAAGGGGCTGGGTTCGCCAGCTGCACATAGGGCCAATCCGCAACGCAAACAAGCCGATGTTCGAGAAGCTCGGCGCGGACGCGGGCTTCGACTCAATCGGAGAGTCGAACTACGCGACGCCGCTTGCAAAACACCTCAACAAAATCGCCGAAACGGGCACGCTCGGAAAGACAATCATCTACAACATCAACCCGAAAGACAACGAGATGATTGGCGCAATGCTCGGCAATTTTCAGGACTCCCTCTGCCCCGGGAAACTGCAACTCGGCGCGGCGTGGTGGTTCAACGACAGCTTCGACGGCATGCGCAGACAGCTCGAAGCGGTCTCCAACCTGTCGCTGCTGGGCAGGTTCGTGGGAATGCTTACGGACTCGCGCTCGTTCCTTTCGTACGCCCGCCACGAATATTTCCGCCGCATACTCTGCAACATGCTCGGAAAGGAAATGGAAAGCGGCTTTTTGCCGAAGGACATGGCGCTTGTGGGCAAGCTCGTTTCCGACATTTCCTACTACAACGCAAAGTCGTATTTCAATTTGTAGTATTTTTTGAAATTTCTTTGAAAGTCCGTTTCATTGGGGCGGACTTTTTTTTTTGACAATGCGGCGGTGAATCGCCATATGTTTCTTATTTTAACTTTTATATATTATGGAGAAGAAAAACAAAATCAAAGTAGCGGCGTTTGCCGCATTGTCGATACTTTCGGCAACGGCGTTTGCCGAAAATCTCGTGCCGGACAAGCCTTCGAAAGGCCCGAACATCTGGTGCACTTGGGGGATACAGAACGGAATCGGCGGAGAACAGGCGGAAAAAGTGCGCGAAACCGTAAAGCGCGAAATAGCGTTCGAGGGCGACCAAGGCGGCGGCGCTGACTTTGCCCGCTCGTGCATTAACGAAGATTTGATATTCGGAGAAAACGGCTGGGCGAATTTTTGGCCCGAAATTCGCAAAGATGTCTATATGCTTCTCGACGACGGCTGGGACGTTCCGTACAACACGCCCGCGAAAAAATCCGACGCATTCGGCTCGTTCGAACTTGACGAGAAAAAATTCCCGTCTTGCACGGGCAATCCCGCGCAGAGGCTCAAAACACTCAACAAAATGCTGAAAGAGCGCGGCTGGCGCGGCGCGGGTGTTTGGGTTTCCGCGCAGGCAAAGGGCGAAACCCGCAATAGCAAACTTTCGCCCGAAGCGTTGCGCAAATATTGGAAAGAGCGCGTTTTGTGGAGCAAAAAGGCGGGTGTTTCATACTGGAAGGTCGATTGGGGCGTTCACGGACACGACCTCGAATTCAGAAAAATGCTTTCGGAACTTGCCGACAAGTACTATCCCGAGCTTTTTGTGGAGCATGCCGTTCCCACCGCGCCGTTTAACGATTTCGACGTAAGGAAAATGCGGGGTAGCGGCGAATTTTCGAAGACAAAGCCCAATGTTTTGTCGAATGTGGACGGCACGGTAAAATTCTCGAACGTATTCAGAACCTACGACGTGCTTCCCCCGATTAAATCTACAACCACTGTCGACCGCGCGGCGTACGAGCTTTTGAGCGGCCGAAAATCCGGCTCGCGGGCGATTCTTTCCGTCGAGAACAATATGTCGCTTTCGGTAGGCCTCGGGGCGGCTGTCGGCATTATGGACTGGGATAATGTCGTCCACGATAGCGGCGTGCGCTGGGGGGCAATCCGCGCGGTGCTTTGGCAGCGAGTCGCGCCCGCAGTGCCGATGAAAGACCTCGAAATTTTCGTTTCCAAAGAACGCCTCGAAGATGTGTGGACATTCAAGCCCAATTCCGTTTGGTTCGTGGCGGCGTGGGGCAAGCCCGTAAAGCAGAGCGCGCCCGCGGTAGTTTCGCGCGGCATCGAAAATCCGAAAGTCAAGCCCCGCAACGGAATGCAGCCCTACGTTCAGGCTACGCTCCACCCCAATGGTTCGTTCGCCCTTTCTATGACTCCGCGAATGACGGCGGATTCCGACAGAATCTACACGCCATGCGCGGATGTCGATGTGAACCTCGACTGCCTTAACAGAAAAATCTGCCTGTTCGACGTCAACGGCGACATAAGCTTCAAACTCGGCACCGACAAGAAAGTGGAAGTTCTCGCACAGGATTTGCTCGAAAAAGAGGCAATCGACGTAAGCGACTCTGTGAAGATTTCGGACGGCAAACTTACCATTCCCGCAAGCCTCGGCAGGAAGATTGTCAAACGCCGCAATGGCGACCGGACGGAGGCCTATGTGCTGCTTGTCCGCGAAAAAAAATAGCCGCTGGTTGAAGATTTTTTTCGACAACCGAAAGTTCGCATAGGGCACGCGCCAGACGCGAACTTTTTTGTTGAAGCCGCCCGATTGTGTGTTATCTTGAAACGTTTAATAAAGTAAAGACAGCGATATGAAAAAAACGGCAAATAAAACGACTGCAAAGAAATCCGCACCCGCGCCCAAACTAATGAAGGGTACGGACGTAGTCGTAAAATGTCTCGAAAACGAGGGCGTGGACACGATTTTCGCATACCCCGGCGGCTCGATTATCGACATGCACAACGCCCTTACGCGCACGAAAAAAATAAGGGTTGTGCTTCCGCGCCACGAACAGGGCGGCGGCTTTATGGCGCAGGGATACGCGCGTTCGACGGGCAAAGTTGGCGTCTGCATGGCGACAAGCGGCCCAGGAGCGATGAACCTGCTTACGGCGATTTCGGACGCGTACATGGACAGCGTTCCGCTCGTGGCGATTACGGGGCAGGTGTTCCAGTCGCTCATCGGCAAAAGCGCGTTTCAGGAAACCGACGTTTTCGGAATGACGCTGCCTGTTGTCAAACACAGCTACTTGGTGCTCGACGCAAACGACCTCCCGCAGACAATCAAGGAGGCGTTCCTCATCGCGAAGTCGGGACGCCCGGGGCCTGTGCTCATCGACATTCCCAAAGACGTGCAGCAGCAGATGGTCTCGCCAAATTTCGACGCAAAGCCCGACCTCCCCGGGCTGCCGAAAATTCCGCATGCCTCCGACGAAGAGCTTAAAAAGCTTCTCGAAATGGTTTCGCAGGCGAAGAAGCCCGTAATCTACGCGGGCGGCGGAATCATCGCGGCGGAGGCGTCGAAAGAGCTTGACGCGTTCTCTAAATATTTCGGCATACCCGTGGCGAACACGCTCATGGGCATAGGCTCGGTAAATCCGCTCGAAGACAAAAACCTCTACTGGTTCGGCATGCACGGCACGTTCGCGGGCAACAGCGCGGTTCTCAATTCCGACCTCCTGCTGGCGTTCGGCACGCGTTTTAGCGACCGCATTACGGGCACGGTCTCCAAGTTCGCGCCCCACGCGAAAGTCGTGCACCTCGACATAGATTTTGCGGAACAGAACAAAAACGTAAAGGTTGCGCTCGGCGTCCACAGCGAAGTCAAGTACGCGCTCAAACGCCTGCTCGAACTCGCAAAAAAAGGCAAAACGCCCAAGCCCGACATCTCCGAATGGCTCAATACAATCAAGTGCTGGAAAACGCGCTACCCGTATCCGTTCTCTTTCAACAAGCGCAGAAACCTCACCTCGCAGGAGGCTATTTCCGCGCTTTACAAGGCGTCGGACGACAAGGTCGTGGTCACGACGGGCGTCGGACAGCACCAGATGTGGACTCCGCAGAACTTCGTGTTCTCGAAGCCGCGCCGGTTCATCAGCTCGCTCGGCGCGGGCACGATGGGCTTCGGGCTTCCGTCGGCAATCGGCGTAAAGGCGGCGCGTCCCGAAGCGAACGTCGTTGACGTTGACGGCGACGGCTCGTTCCAGATGAACATTCAGGAAATGGCGACGGCGGTCGCGGAAAAACTGCCTGTCAAGGTGCTTCTGCTCAACAACCAGTTCCTCGGAATGGTCATGCAGTGGGAGGACATGATGTACGGCGGCACGCGCGGCAATACCGACCTTTCCCTCGACCCGAACAATCAGGGCGGCCCCGACAACCTCGACGCAATCTACCCCGACTACCGCAAAATAGCCGAGGGCTACGGCTGGGCGTGCAAACGCGTGTCGAAGCGCGAAGAGCTTGATTCGGCAATGCGCGAAATGCTCGCCTCGAAGAAGCCCTACCTGCTCGAAGTGGTCGTAGAGCACGACGAACACGTTCTGCCCTTCATTCCCCCGGGCAAGTCGGCGCAGGACATCATCGTTGAATGCCCGTCGTGCCCGAAATTCAGGGGCTGCGAAATTGCAAAACACAAATAGAAAGGAATTATAATGAACGAAAACACTTTCGTAATTCTCAAAACAACACAGGGCGACATCAAGCTGAAGCTCTTTCCGAAAATCGCGCCCAAGGCGTGCGAAAACTTCGTGAAGCTCGCGCAAAAGGGCTACTACGACGGCATAATTTTCCACCGCGTAATCAGGGATTTCATGATTCAGGGCGGCGACCCCACGGGAAGCGGCTGCGGCGGGCAGTCCGTCTGGGGACACGCGTTCGAGGACGAGTGCGACCCCAACGTCGGCTTCGACAAGCAGGGACTTCTTGCAATGGCGAACGCAGGCCCCGGAACAAACGGCAGCCAGTTCTTCATCACGACAGTTCCCACGCCGTGGCTGCACATGCACCACACGATTTTCGGCGAAGTCGCCGAGGGCTACGAAGTGGTAAAGAAGATTGAGAACTGCGAAACGGGCTTCATGGACAGACCCGTCGAAGAGCAGAAAATTCTTTCGGCGGAAGTCGTCGAAGCGTAGCGCGGATTTTTCCGTTTAGAAGCGGCGTCGGGCGTTTTCCCGCGCCGCTTTTTTGTATTTTGCCGTTGCACGCGGACAATACAATGCGCGTTAAGACCGAGTCGCCCAAAGGCACTGTGAAGACGAAAGTTTGCGACATGTCGGGCGCGGGCGACTTCAAAAGCGACGACCCCCCCCAAAAACATTCTCGATATTCTTCTGACGCGCTCTCCGCGCGCCCAGACGCCGCCGAAACAAAAACGCTCGGCGGATTTTTATTTCCACTTAGGCTCTATTGCGGTTTCGGCAACGGGCGCGGCGTTGATGTGTGCCCGAAAAATAGT
>DHMA01000150.1 GCA_002405555.1 Opitutia bacterium UBA4654 | reverse complement strand
CATGAACGCGTCGGCTACGCTTTCGAGGACGAAGATTTCCTTTTCGCCTATGCAAAGCAGGTTGTTGTCGAAGCAACCGCCCGCGATGATGTCGGCGGCCGCCTTGTTCAGGTCGACTGTGTCGTCGACAATCACGGGGGGATTGCCCGGGCCTGCGCAAATGGACTTTTTGCCCGAAAGCATCGCCGCCTTGACGACCCCGGGGCCGCCCGTAATGCACATTATCGAGACCAAATCGCTCTTGCAGATTGCGTCGAACGATTCGAGCGTCGGGTTGCCGACGCAGCAAATCAGGTTGCGTATGCCGAGGCGTTTTTCGATTTCCGCGTTGAACGCCGAAATCGCCTTGACCGCGCTCTTGACGCCGCCGGGGTGCGGGTTGAAGACAATCGCGTTGCCCGCGGCTACCATGTTGATGATGTTGCCGGCAATCGTGGGAATCGAGTGCGTGACGGGCGTAATCGCGCCGATGACCCCGTAGGGTGTGTACTCTTCGAGCATGATTCCGTGGTCGCCGCTGTACGCGTCGGGGCGAATCCACTCGACGCCGGGGACGAGTTTTACGATTTCAAGCTTGCCGATTTTGTGTTCGAGCTTGCCGATTTTCGTTTCGTTGTATTCGAAAGTGCCCCACTCCTTCGCGTTGGCGACCGTCATCGACTTCACTATGTCCACCACCGCCTTGCGGGCTTCGAAACCGCCCTTGCAAAGTTGTTTGTACCCGTCGAACGCGGCCTCCGCCGCCGACTTCGCGTCGGGGAAAATCCCGTTTATGGGGGTTGAATGCACTATTGCGGGAGCCGAGCCGCCGCAACGGCACTGCTGCGCGCCCTGCGCCCCGCCCATTTGCTCGATTACGCCGCGCACTATCTGTCTGAGCGTGGCTTCGTCCAAATTTATGCCCATGTTTTGCCTTCCTTAAATTTTTGCGACGCCGCGTTCCCAATTTGGTAGCGCGGCTTGCGCCGCTTATTTTTCGACTTTGAAAACTTCCTGCGAAAACGCCTCAACGCTGTCTACAAGCCCGATGACCGCAGCGTCAATCGGAAGTGCCTTCATGCCCTCCGCCTGACGCGCGCTCGACCCCGACGCGAACAGGACAATCTGCCCCGTCCCCGCGCCGCAGTTGTCGACCGCGACTATCGTGCTCTTGCTCTCGACGAGCTTTGCGGATTTTTCGCCGTCAATCTGCAACGGACGCAGCACCAAAAGTCTGCTGCCTCTGAGCTTGTCGTCCTTCTGCGTGGCGACAACCTGCCCTATGACCTTTGCAAGATACATGTCGGAACGTTTCCGTTTTTATTTCTTGGAAGCCGCTTTGGGCGCGAGAATGGCTTCGGTGTTTTCGTTCGGACGCGCGATTACGTGCACGCTGCAAACCTTGCCGACTTCGCCTGCCGCCGTAGCTCCCGCTTCGACCGCCGCCTTTACCGACGCAACGTCGCCGACGACCGCCGCGCTCATGTACGCGCTGCCGACGTCCTTGTACTGCCCCGCCAAGCTTACGCTCGCCGCTTTGAGCATTGCGTCTACGCCCTTTACGAGGGCTACCATTCCCTGTGTTTCCAATATACCGATTGCGTTTGCCATTTTTTTGCCTTTTTTTTAGTTATTAAATTTTATTTTTTCAGGTATCCCGCGACCTCGCGCGCTATCACGATTTCCTCGTTTGCGACGACCGCGACCGCCTTTATTTTGGAATCCGGCGAAGAGAACACGCCCTCCGCCTTTACGAGTTTCGAATTTTTCTCCGCGTCAACTACGACGCCCAAGCCCGCGAGCGGTTCGAGAATTTTCGCCCTGAGCCACGGGTTGTTTTCGGCTATTCCGCCGCTGAACCCGATTGCGTCCAAGCCGCCCATTTGCGCCATGAACTGCCCGATGTACGACCTCGCCGCATACGCCAGAACGTCTATCGCAAGCTCCGCGTCGCGGTTGCCCGCCTCCGCCGCCGCGCGGACGTCGCGCATGTCGTTGGAGACGCCGCTTATTCCGAGAAGCCCGCCTTTTTTGGACAGTTCCGACGCCGCCTCTTCGGCGGTAATTCCCAGCGTTTTCATTGCGAAGGGAATCGCCATCGAGTCCAAGTCGCCCACTCTGTTGTTTTGGGGAAGTCCGCTCTGGGGCGTGAAGCCCATGCTCGAACCGACCGCCGCGCCGTTTAGTATGCCGCAAACCGACGACGACCCGCCCAAGTGGCAGTTCACCATTCTGAACGGTTTTGCAAGCTTCATCGGCCCGTCGTTGACGTACAGCATGCGCGCGCTTTCGGCGGCCTCGGCCTCTCCGCAAAGCTCCGCGACGCGTTCGGCGGCGAATTTGTGGCTCGCCCCGTGGAAGCCGTTTCTGCGAATTCCGATTTCGTCCCAGCTTTTCGGCACGGCGTAGCGTTTCCACGCCGCGTCCGCCCAGCGGTAGAACGACGTTTCGAACAGCACCACGCCCCGCGCCGACGGAAGAACCTTTGCGAACGCGCGTATCGCCGCCGCATAGGGCGGGTTGTGCGCGGGCGCAACGTAGCTCATGGCTTCGAGGGCGTCGAGCACTTTGGAGTCGGCGTCGCGCAGTCCCGACAGGTCTTTACCCAAGACCGTCTTGAACGCAACGGCGTCAATCGACTCTTTCGGAATGCCCTTTTCCGCCAAGTCTTCGAGCGAGCGCGCAATCGCAAGTTCGTAGTCGGAGACTCTTTCGATTCCGCCGCGCACAAGCTCTTTGCACGTTTCCGACACGTCGAAAACCGTGTACTTGTAGCTTGTCGAACCTACGTTTGCTATCAGAATTCTTTTCACGGTATCCTGCCTGTTAGAACGAGAAGCAGCCGAGTTTCGAGAGGTCGTCGTGCGGGCGCGCGATTACGTCGGCCGACGAAACTTCGCCGATGCGTCCCGCGGCTTCGACCGCCGAGTCCAACGCCGCCTTTGCCGAAGCCACGTCGCCCGTGAAGAATACCGCCACGAGGCCGCTTCCGACTTTTTTCCAGCCCAAAAGTTCAACGTTCGCCGCCTTGACAGCCGCGTCGGCTGCCTGCATAGCCGCAACAAAACCCTTGGTTTCAACCATTGCCAATGCCTGTTTCATATAGTAAAATTCCCTTTCGAGGTGTTGAAATTAGAGACCCATTTTTTCGAGAAGCGTCGGGTGCGGGCTTGCGATGATGTTCGCGCCCACGAGTTCGCCGACAGCCTGCGCCGCCTGTTTGCCTGCTTCGACCGCCGCCTTTACGCTACCGACGTCGCCGCGCACAATCGCCGTGACGTATCCGCCGCCGATTTGCACCTGCTTGACGAGTTCGACGTTCGCCGCCTTGACCATCGCGTCGGTCGCTTCAACGCAACCGGTAAAACCGCGGGTTTCTATCATTCCCAATGACTGACTCATATTTTGCCTTTCGTATTGAATTTGTTTTTTTAGATTGAAAATTATTTCACAAGCTCGCACAGGGAGTGCGGGTTGAGGTTGCACGCGTTGCCCTCGTCGGTGTCGATGTGGACTTCGAGTTTCAGAGCGGGGTCAACCCTGCAAAGGAGGTTTTCGAACACAATCGAATTTTCGCCGTAGACGCGAAGCTTCATCATGTCCTTGTCTTTCACGCCGTAGAATTCGGCGTCGGCGGGGCTCATGTGAACGTGCCGCGCGGCGCGGATTACCCCGAAGGGCATTTCGTAAAAGCCCGCGGGGCCCATGAGCATGCAGCCGGGCGTTCCCTTCAAGTCGCCGCTGTTTCTAAGGGGAACGTCGAAGCCCAACGCGCGGGCGTCGGTCAGGGCAAGCTCTACTTGGCTTTCCTTGCGGCAGGGGCCCAAAATGCGCAAGTTCGAAATAACCCTGCTGCGCGGGCCGATGAGGGTAATGGATTCCTTTGCGGCGAACTGCCCTTTTTGATAGAGCCATTTGTGCACGTTGAGCTGGTAGCCCTTGCCGAAAAGAATCTCGACAGCCTCCTGCGTGAGGTGCACGTGGCGCGCGCTGACGTTCACGACCAGCGGATTCGGCCCTTCAACGGGGTGCGGAACGGGCAGATTCAGTTCTTTGTAAACCGTTTCGCGAACGAGTTGTTCTATCTTTGTGCGCGGAGTGTCTTTATAAAGATTCATAGCTGTTGAAATTCAAACCGCGAACAATAGACAACACTTTCAAACAGATTTCAAGACATTTTTTTAAAAAAATCCCAAAAAACCGAAAGAAAACCAAAAATGCGCTATTTTCCGCCAGAAACATGGAATGGCGGGCGAATTATGTTCCCGTTTTGGGAATTTTAACGGCATTGTCTGGCGAATCAAAGTAGGCAAAACAGGAGAAGCCGAACGCTTCGGCAAAATAACTAAGCAACAATGCGCCCCAAAACTTGTCGGAAGATTTTGTTCGGCGCAATGCCCAGAAAAAGCTCAAATCGGTAGGATTGGGCAAATTTTAGGAAGCAATGAATATTTACAAAACGGATTGTTTATAATAATATTCTCCCCGAACAAACGAAAGGCCTAATTATGATTCGCAAGCTGAGAATATCACTCGCCGCGCTGTTTTTCTGCGCGGTGTCATTACTGTTCCTCGACTTTACGGGGCTTGCCGAAGCGTGGCTCGGCTGGGTTGCGAAAATCCAGTTTTTGCCCGCGCTGCTTGCGGCAAACTTCGCGGTCGTTGCGGCGCTCGCCGTCATAACGCTGCTGTTCGGGCGCATTTACTGCTCGGTAGTCTGCCCGCTCGGCGTTTTGCAGGACATTGTCTCCAACATCGCGGGACGCCGCAAGCGCAACAGGTTTGCGTACGCGCCCGCAAAGACGAAAACGCGCCTCGCGTTTCTTGCGGCGTTCGCCGCGCTCGCGCTCGCGGGCTTCCTCTCGATTGCCGCGCTGGTTGCGCCGTACAGCGCGTTCGGAAGAATTGTATCAAACATCTTCGCGCCGATTTGGGCTTTGGGCAACAACGCGCTTGCGTTCGCGTCGGAAAGGCTCGGCGGATACGCGTTCTACCCCGTGGAAGTCTGGATCAAAGGGCTGGGAACGCTCGCGGTTGCGGTCGGCACGCTTGCGGTCGTGGGCGCAATGGCGTGGTGTATCGCGCCAAAAGGTTTGACGTAGTTGTGCCACACGTTTGACCATTTTTACGATTTCCCGTCTTGCGAAAAGCCCCTGTTGCAAATCGCTTGCGCGGGGGCTGCATTGTCTTTGCGGAGTGGTTGCAAGTCGGGGTTGTGGGGGCGTTTTTGCGGCGTTTTCTAAGTTGTTGGGCGTTTCTTGGAAAATGCCGTTTTGTTTTTCTAAGTTTGCCCCGATTCCGCCGTTGATCGCCGCCTATCTTGCGCGACATTTCTTCACCGTCTTTTTATAAAGTGCGCCGACCTGCGTTATTTCGGGTTCTAACAGGCACACGAGCGTTCCGTCGGTTTTCCACGCCTGCCACTGCGCGTAGGTCGGGTTTGTCGCCGAGTTTATCTCCTGCACCTCGTTATTCCCCGCAAGAATCCTCAGCCTGTCGTCGACGTTCGGGAAGCTCGTGTGGTAGGAAACAAAATTCGTGACGGTCGCCTGCGCGTTGAACTGATCCCGAACGGTAAATCCGCGAATCGCCTTGCCCGTTCGATACCCAAGGTATCCCGCGATAAGCTCCGACGAAGCGGCGGATACGGCGTTCTCGGGGACAAACCAGCCGACATCGGTACAATAGCACGTTCTCGTTCCGTTTGCCACCCGCACTTCGGAAACCTGCGAAAGTTGCGTCCCTCTCGCTGCCCAAAGGTAGCCCCATTTTGCGGTTTTCACCTTGTCCAGCGACAAATCCAGCGAGTCGCCCACGTTGAACAAATTTCCCGAATCGACGAAAATTATCTGTCCGAGGTCGTAGGTGAATGTCACAGCCTCCTCGACCTTTCCGTCCGCCGAGGTGTCGCGCAGCGTCGGGAACTGCACGACCTCGCCCGAATACGTGTTGAACGTCTCGTTCGGCGCGTAGCCGTAGACTTCGGTCACCTTGTAGATGTCCTGAAACGCCGTCTGCGGCTCGATTTTCTCGTCGATAACCTTGTACGCGATGGCGGCAATCGCCTCTTTGTCGATTGCGTCGCGGAAGATTTCGTTGCCCGAATACGACTTCATCGAAACGTCCAACGCCGCCCCGATGCGCGAGGCGAACCTGTCGCGCGTGATGTAGTAGTCGAGTTCGAGCCAGAAGATGTCCTTGCGCCCGCCGTACTGCTCGAACTCGAACACGCGGCGGAAAAGGTCGTCGTAGCAGCGGTTGTCGAAAACGTCGTCCCTCATTTATTTGTTCTCCTTTTTTGTGGCGGTCGCCGCCGTGTTGTTTTTGATGTCTTTCAGGGCTTCGAGGCAGTCGTTCAGAGCCTTGGTCATTTTCTCGATGTTGTCGGTGTCCTTTTTGAGGTCGCCGCCCTTGTCGCCGTCCGTGCCGCGCTTTTGAAGCTCCTGTCCGAGCGCGGCATCGGCGGTTGCGGGCGTTGCCTGTTTCGACTTCGCCGACGCATTCTTTTTCTGCTCGACCGCAGAACCGCCCTGCGAAGTTCCCGCGCTTGCCACCACGCCTTGCGGGGCTCGCGATGTCATCGAAGTTGCGGCGGACCTTATATTGCCGACCGCCCCCTGCGCGTATCCCGACATCTTCCGCTCGCCTGCGGTTTGTTTGCCTTGTGCGTGGGCGTTGAGGGTGTCCTTGTTTGCGTCGCGGAACGCAGTCCAGCTTTGCCCCGATTTCGAACCGCCCGCCGCTTTCCACTGGTCGTAGAGGTCGCCGTACTTTGCGGAAACCGTCGCGGGACGGCCGCTTTGGCGCGGCGAACCGCCCGTCGAACCAAAACTCCCTCCGCCGAAGCCGCCGCCCGCCATCATCGAATTTTTCCTTGCCACCGCCGAAGACACCTCCGCGCCGCCCGCGCTTCCACCTCCGCCCGAACGCCACGAACCCTGCGAGCCTCCGCTGCGCATGCCGCCGAACGTGCCCTGCGCCTGTTCGCGTTGGGCGTCTTTGTAGGCGTAGGTTTGGCGCATCGTTGCGCGGAGCTTTTCCTTGTCCTCGTCGGACACGCCCTGCATGCTGTCGAGCTTGCGCTGCATTTGGCTTTCGCGTTCGAGGGTTTGCGCCTCAGCCATTTTGCCTTGCGCTTTTAGCTGCTCGATTTTGTTTTCGGTCAAAATGTCCTCGATTTTCGCCTGCGCGTCCTTCGCGGCGTTCTGCCGCTCTGCTTCGTCGCTTATGGACTTTTCAAGGTTGTAGCGTTCCCGCGCCTGCGCGTTGGCGGAATTTTGCAGGGCGACAAGTTCGTCGCGGCTCATACCCTCGCGGCGGGCGTTTTCGAAGATTTCGGAGGCGAGCTGGGCGACGCGCTGCGAGCCTTCAAGCTCTTTTGCGAGCGTTTCGTTGCCCGAAGC